>NZ_DGUZ01000001.1:0-165048 GCF_002394865.1 Fibrobacter sp. UBA4297
TTCCTTTCTTTCAACGATTTGGTTCAACTGTCCCGCGTGGGCAGCCCGAATTCACGCAGCTTCATCATTCTGCGGTTGCTTAAAAGAGTTTAGGTTCCATGCATGAGTTTGTTTCAGCGGTTATCGAGTGAGGGTCACACCCGTTCCCATCCCGAACACGGAAGTTAAGCCTCAGATCGCCGATGGTACCTGGCCCCCGGGCCCGGGAGAGTAGGTCGCCGCTGGATTCACGCCCCGCCTGACGCAGCACGTCGGGCGGGGCTTTTTCTTTTTTTACACGCCGCGCGCAGCCCGGCATCGCCGTACACGGAATTCGTAGCGTCATCCAGAGCGGAGCGAAGGATCCAGTGACGGTATTGAGTTCGCTCTCATGCCGGACCCCGATCCGGCATCGCTTTGCGCAGTCCCCTCCCGCGTCCCTCATCGCTCGCTGCCCATTGCTCATCGCTTTTTGTATATTCCATACAAATGACTAGACTTTCCGCCTACATCCTGCTTCTCTCCCTCTTCCTCCTTGCCGCTTGCAACAGCGACAAGAATGAGTTTATGACCCCGAGTCCGGACGAACCCGTCGTTGACGTAAACATCGATGAATACTTCGTAAATGGGAAAGTTATCGGAAAAACAAAGACGGATTTTTTGGTTATTGGTGATTTGCTGATTCTTCATCTTGATAGCGAATTAAAAAGGGTTATAAACGCATATCTAGAAAAAACTTTAAAAAATAATCAATCGTATGATTTTGAGGCTAGTACAGCCAAGTTACATGTTGATGAGAATCTCTCTTATGGTGATTTTTATAAAACATTTGCGACAATGCATTTTGCTGGTTATTCAAATATAAAGTATGCTATCGGAACAAATTTCAAAGAAATTTATGATTTGAAATTACCCACGCGTTCTCGCCCGTGTTTGCACGTTAATCCCTTTTATATTTCTCCTCCTTTAAGGTATAAGTATATGCGTAATCGTCAAAAGCTGTCACTTGATGAAATATTAGCTCGATTAAAAATCAAGGATGCTTATAAGTTAGTTTGTTTTGTAGATTATTTTAAAGATTATAATTCTCTGGACTTGATGCTAAGCTTTTATCGTGAAAATGACAACATTGTTTATGCTATTAGCTTGAATGAAGGGGCTTTGAAAGCAAATCCCTCGTTTGATGGATTTTCATTCTATTCTTTTAATAATCTAGCGGATTTGTGGAAATTCATTGCTGATATTCGTTCTAAAGAAAAATTACAAAATGATAGTAATGATGTAAAAAGCTCTGTTGCAAAATGCACCTCTGACTTATTTGGAGAACATGCTTCCTTAATTTTTGAGAACGACGAGCTGATGAAGGATATCGCTCCATTGCTCAAAGGATTAAAGGCATACGGATATAATGGGGAGAAAATTAATTTTATGCAAGTCAATTAATTTCAGTGTCCAATTTCAGCAATCTCTCGCAACTAGCAACTAATTACCATTAATTAAAATTGCTATTCTTTGTCGCATGAATCCTAGAATATCCTTTGTATTGCAGATGTCGCCATCGACCTCGTATGAAAACCTTGAGGCGGTCGCGCGTAACTTGCTCGAAGGGTTGAATGTTCTTTTGAATTCAGAACAGGTAAAGTGCTCCATCTTTTTGGATGGGCCTGTGATTGAGGCGCTTTACAATGTGGCAAAGCCGTTGATGTTCGGTAAAATTCAGAATGCGATTCGCAATGGGGTTCTCGAATTTTTGGGTGGCGGCTATTACGATCCGATGCTGCCGCTTTTTCCGGAAGATTTGCAGACGATGCAGCTGGAGTTGCATCGTGATTACTTGAAGAAGGTGCTTGGCGCAGAACCGCAGGGGTATTTCAATTCCTCGTTGGTGTGGGAGCCGGGCATGGCCGATGTTCTGGAGCGCTCTCGCTTTGATTATGCACTGGTGACGGAAGCGGCTGTGCAAGATGCACTTGGCCGTTCGACGCCTGTTTCTGGCTGGTTTACGCTTGAAGACCGTGGTGCTCTTATCCGCATTGTTCCTGTGTCTGAGACTCTTTCGCAGGCGATTGCCGAAGATAATCTTGCGTGGCGAAGCATTTCCGAATCATATTGTCGTGATGGCAAGTCGGCAATTGCGCTTTTGGACATTCCTTCGGAACCTACGGAAATTGTTAATTTCTTTGGGCGCTTTGTGGACTTTATCGAGATGAACGAGGTTCAGACTAGAACCGTTGGTTTTGCTGTGGATCAGCTTGAAACTTGCGGTACGATTAGCTTCCTTGTTTCGGCGGGCCGCAGGCTAGGGCTACCTTCGACGGCGCGTACTTGTCGCGAACTTTTGATTCGCCGTCCAGAAATCAATATGCACCACAAGTCTTTCCTGAATTTGTACAGGAGAGCCCGCAGTGTGCTTTCGGGCAAGAAGTGGCTTGAATTTTGCCATGCGCTTTTGCCCGCGATGGCTCCGCTTTATTTTAGGGATATGCACAACCGCTCGGGGATGCGTTCCATGATGGTGCGTAAGCGCTCGAACCGCATGTTGCTTTCGGCATCGCAGATTCTCGATGACCTCACAGGTTTTTCTGGACTTCGTGTGGATGTGTGTGACTTTTTGCTCCGGGGCAAGAAAGTTCTTTACTGTGAAAACCCAGAATCTTCTTATTTGCTGGATTACCGCATTGGCGGGGTGCTTCGGACGTGGAACTACAAGGGTGCAAAAATAAACCTTGTGAATTCATGGCGCGATGATGGCGAACCTTCGGTTGCGTTTTTAGACTGCCTTGTGCCGAATGTTGACTTTACACCGGTCAAGTTGGAGCAGATGCTCTACGATCGCAAGCACTTGCTTGCAGACCCGTATGACTATCGCATTCTGCGTTCGGATGTCGGCACGGAGATTATGTTAGACGAGGAGCAGGGCTTTGACAATGAAGAGCGCAAGGCTTTGTTCAAAATAAAGAAAGTCTTTACGTTCCAGGGCGATGCTGCCAAGTTTACAGTCTCGTATGCGATTGACAATCTTGCGTATGTGAATACGAAGGGCTATTTCGGGACGATTCTCGAGCTTGGGCTTTTGTCGCACGGCGATGTCAACAAAGTATGGATTGACGGCAAGAATGTTAAGTGGAATATGGTGGAACCGCTTTTGTACCCAGATGGAGAGTCTCTCGAGATTCGCGATGAAAAGGCTGGTTGCGTGTTCCGCATGAACTTTGATCGTCCGACGTCTATTTTTATCGGCTCCATTTTTGGGGCGACTTCAACCGCAGCTCCGCAAGCGTTCCAAGGCATTCGCGTGTTCCCGTTCTGGAATGCTCCGTTCAACGTGCTTGACCGTAAGGCGTTCAAGATTTCTGTGTCGGTGACGAAGAGGTAATTTGTGCGAGCCGACTTGATTGATATCCAGGTTGAAGATCGCGGCGAAGAAGTCGAAATTTCGCTGTACGGGATTCTTGGCGAATACCAACTTTCGGCTGTCCGTGAAAAGCTTGAAATGCTTGTGCGCGGCCCAGGCGTGTTCTTCTTTGTGAATCTCCAGAACGCCCGTTTCACGACAGAAGCTTATCGCGGCTTGTTCCTTGAAATTCTCAATTTGGTCAAGCAGCAGAAGGCTAGTTTGATTTTGTTGTTCGATAGCGAAGAACTGCACGCTTATTTTGAACGCTATCGCAATATCTTTGAAATTTACAGGAATCGTGAGGAGTATCGCAAGTCAGGACTTTCGAAGCAGGTCCACTTGGTCGGTTTGCATTACGAAAAAAAGTCGATTAGCCTTTCTCCTGGCTTTGCAATTTCTGTAGCGTTGTTCCTGATAGGTTGGGCTGTTACGTTATTTGTTATTGTCGTGGAACAGGGGCGTGAAATTTCTGATAAGCAGGCGCAGATTACGTCGCTCGAAAGCCAGAAAGCCCGTTACATCCGCGAAATTGACCGCTTGGAATCAGCGATTGGCCCGATGCGTAAGCTTGGCGTTGTGCAGGATACGACTTTGCTGAGTTCCTTTGGTGCTATCCAGGACTGGGTGACTTATTTGGAATACTTGGAGAAGACACGTCGTGAAAAATAGAGTTCGTCTCTCCGCGATGAACGTAAGTGTCCTGTTTATCATTGGCTTTGCGGTTTTATTTTTCTTTGCGAGCGAATGGTATTCCAATAGTCGTAAACTTGAAAAGCTTGCCTATCAGGAACGCATTCTCCATAATGATATGGAACATTTAGAGGTGGTGGGGAAGTGGACGCTCGATTACTTGAAGATTGAAAAAGCGCTCACGTACATGATTGGCGATAAAATCTCCGAGGTGAGTTTCCGCATGTTGGCCGAAAATCTATGGCAGATTTCGCAGTCGTATTCGCTGGATCCGTTGATTGTCCTTGCTGTTGTCGCGCAGGAAAGTCGTGGAAATCCGCTTGCCCGTGGAAGGTTCCAGACTGGAAAATTTTCGGGTGCGCTAGGTTTGATGCAAATAAAGTTGGAAACTGCAAAAAAGATTGGGCGCAGGTTTGGTCTTGTTATTGAAAGTGAAGACGACTTGATGCGTCCGGAAGTGAACGTGGTTGTGGGCTCTGCTTACCTCATTCGCTTGATTGGAAAGTATGGCAATTTGAGGGAGGCCCTCGTGGCGTACAACCTTGGGCATACGGCCGTTGATAAATTACTGGAAAAAAATGCCCCGCTCCCAACTTCCTATTACGAGGGTGTTATCGCTAAATACAAGGATCTTGTGGCACACTGTTCATTTTGAGAAGGTTTTTAGTTAGTAGTTACTAGAGATTGCAATAAGAACATTTCTAGTAACTCAGAACTCTTAACTGAGAACTATAATCCTGCTAACGAATCACTGTTTACACCCTACTTTCCAACGATTATTGACCAATGACCAATATCTTTTTTCTAAATTCTAGCTGTGATTAGGAATTTGACTTTTATTCTTGCTTTGATGGGGATCGCCTTCGCTGGCGAAGTCCGCTATGACTGTCTGCAATTTGTAGAACAGGGGCTTGCGAGTGACCCGCAAATGGAAGAACTGCGTTTTGGTACTGAAGCCAAGAAAGATAAAATCCGTTCGCTCAAGGCCGAAGTAATCTTGCCGACTTTTACAGTTTCGATGATGGTGGGGCCTGCTCCGGGCCTTAAGGAATACAACGATTACTATTTCAATGAAGCTGGTGATACGCTCGGTATTGAAAAGGCCGAAAAGTACGATTTCTCCAGAATGGGACCATTTTGGGGGGTCGAAGCAAAGTTTGTTCAGCCGTTGAATTTGGGACAGTACCGTACAGGTAAACTTGCCTTGGAAGCGGATTTGCAACAGAAAACTTTTGAGATTGAAAATGCAACTCTCAAAAAAGAAGTTGAACTCCAGAGCTATTATTACAACTACCTCCTTGCGCTTGAAATGAAACGCCTCGCTGCCGATGCGAAAAAGCAGGTGGACAAGGCATACGACCAGATTGAGGAAGCGTTGGACGAAGATGAACCGACGGTCTCTCAAAACGACCTATTGAACCTGAAGGCGAAAATGCACACTGTCAAGGAAGGTGTGATTGAAGCGGACCTTGGTATGAAGCGTGTGCAACTGGCTATCCGTTTTGCACTTTCCTTGCAGGAGGGGGAAACTTTTGCTGCCGAAGATACGGTTTTAGCTGTGAGACCGGAACATCTCCCGACGGAGGAGGAAGTTCGTGAACTTACGGTGAAGTTCAATCCGGAACTGAAACAGCTGGAAGCGGGCCTTCGCGCTCGCAGGCTCCAGATGGATTTGGCTGAGGCAAAACTTGCTCCGGAGTTCTTTATCATGGGCGAGTTCGAGTATGTAAAAAGCTGGGCCGGAAATCGCAATGTGCTCCAGAAGAACGCTTTTGCGCAGGATGCCGTGAACCGAATTTCTGGACTTATCGGAGTGGGCTTGCGCTATCGTTTGAATTTCTGGAAAAGCTGGGAAGAATTCCGCAAGGCAAGGACCGATTATCGCGGACTCAAGTTGAAAGAAAATTACGCTTCGAACGGCCTTGTAGCAAAGGCTGTGGAGCAGTATTATCAGGTTGTCGCGGCTAAGGAAAAACTGGATGCTTTACGTGAAAGTTTGCGCGCCTCGGAAGCCCTTTTAAAAGGTGCCGCAATGAAATACGACTTGGACAAGTCCCAAACGGGTGAGCTAGTGTCGGCTTATACGCAAAATGTAAGCATGCAAAAAGATTATTATTTTGCGGTTTGCCGATATAATGTCGAATTTGCCGGATTAGTGGCAAAGATGGGGTTGTCTCTTAGCGCCTATAAAACGTATTTTAAGTAAAAAAAGAGGAGATTTAAAGATGTTTAAGAAAATTTTGATTGCTATTGCTTGTGCTTCGCTCTTGTCTTTTGCTGCCGAAGATCCTGTGTCTGTCGTGAAGAGCAAGGACATTGAACTGCAGAACATTATCAAGAAGTCCAAGCGTACCGCGAAGGAAACGGAACGCGTCAAGAACCTTTTGAATGATTCCTTTGACTTTGCTCTCTTGGCCAAGAAGTCCTTGGCCGCTAGCGATTGGAAGGCTCAGGACGAAGCTTCTCAGCAGAAGTTTGTGACGGAATTCCAGCGCATGGTCCGCAACTCGAGTGCAAACCGTTTGGAACTTTATCGCGCCGATTCTACGATTTACGAACCGGCCAAGATGAAGGGCTCGGACGACGCTCGCGTGATTGCTCACTTGTGGAACAAGGGCAAGGAATCGGTGCTCGAATACAAGATGACGCTTGTGAATGGCAAGTGGAAGGCTTGGGACTTGGTCATCGATGACCTTTCTACGGCTCGCAACTATAAGGAACAGTTCAGCAAAATCTTGAAAGAGAAGAGCTTTGCCGAATTGATCGATATTATCAGCAAGAAGGCTGACGAAGCCGAAAAGTAATGGGCTTTTTTTCCTGGCTCCTTTGTGTAATTCTCGTTGTAGCGCTTGTGCTACTGCTTTTCCCGTTTTCGTTTCGAATTGATTTCGAGGCCGGGGAGCGCGGTGTGCGGGCGCTTTTCTTTTTTTTCAAGAAGAAGGTTTACGAGTACGAGAAGAAGTGGAAGGATGAAGTTGGCAGTAGGCAGTTGGCAGTAGAAGGAGACGACAAATGCGTAGATCGAGAGTCGCGACCAAGCTCGCTTGGGCATGACCGAGATCAGCATTTGGGACAAGAGCGAAGCGATTGTCCAAAGACGAGAGACGAGAGACGAGATGCGCCGGCGGCGAACTCTGATGCTGAAGAAAAAGACGGTGAACAAGAATCGTTGACTGAAGCTGTTGCGAAAAAGCCTGCAGAAACTCCCAAGACGGAGCTTTTAGAAGCGAGTGACGATGGTGCAGGTAACGAGAGTACGCAATCTGCTGAAGTGAAAGCTTCGCCGGTTGTTGAAGTTTCGTCCGATGTGAAAGCCGTGGAATCCGAGAATCGCGATTCCGAAAAAAACGAGACGCCCTCCGAAGATAAAAAGCCGAAGAAGGAAAAGCACAAGCTTTCGGACCGTGAATTTTGGACCATCATTTTGACGCCGGATTTTGATGCTAGGGCGTTCAAGTACATTCTGAAAATTTTGAAGGCGGTGCTTTCGCTGTTCCGTGTGCGCTTTAGAGATTGCTTTGTCGAAGGAATCCGCTCGGATTACCAGACCATGGGCTATATCGCGGCGGCGAACGGATTCTTGAAAGCGTACCCGTACGTTGGCGATTGGGACTTGAGAATGGACTGGTGTAACGAAAAGGAACTCCGCGCTGTTGGTTCGGTCCACTTGAGCATTACGTTGCTCCGCATTTTCTGCTTTACTTTGGAAACTCTTGTGCTGGCTGGGATTTTGGCGTTTAGCTTTTGGCGCCGTCGCGCACATGTGATTAAAACAAATGAACTTCCGCAACTCGGTTTTATCCGCAGGCGGATTCTTGAATTTATTTTGGAGGACTGATGGCTGTTTTGACTTTGGAACGTTTGCTTGCTTCGATGGGCTTTGGCAGCCGCAAGGATGCGCGTGGATTAGTGCGCATGGGCCTTGTGGAACTGGATGGCAAGGTTCTCGATGACCCGTTCATGGAATTCAAGACACGTCCGGAGTTCATCACGGTGAATGGCGAAGAAGCGCCGACGGTCGAGAAGTTGTACGTGATGCTTTTCAAGCCAACGGATGTGGAATGCAGCCACAACGCTCGTGACCACAAGCCTGTGTACGATTTACTGCCGGAACGCTTTACGGCAATGGGTATCCAGTCCGTCGGACGCTTGGATGCGGATTCTTCGGGACTCTTGTTGCTCTCGAATCAGGGAGACTTTATCCACAAGGTCGAAAGCCCGAAGAAGGGACTCTGGAAAAAGTATCGCGTGACGCTTGCACGCCCATTTACAGAGGCGCAGAAGGCGGAACTCTTGGCGGGCGTGATGCTCAAGGACGAACGACGTCCGGTGCTGGCTCGCGAGATTGAAGTGAACGGTGATGCGGTGGACATCTCGATTGGCGAGGGACTGTACCATCAGGTTCGTCGTATGTTCGCCGCAGTCGGCAATCACGTTGAAACGCTTGAACGCATTGCGATTGGACCGGTTGTTCTGGATCGTACGCTCGGCGAGGGCGGTTGGCGATTCTTGACGGATGAAGAAGTCGCGTCGCTGTCGTAATGAAGGAGATGCCCGCTTACTTCGACTGCGCTCAGCACAGGCTCCGGCGGGCATGACAAAGAAAAAGAAAAGCCGGCGTTCAAGCCGGCTCTTTCGTATCAGGTGTTTGCGTAGCCTGAGTTAATAGGTTCAACGTTCGTTTAGATGGAATCGTAGTCGTTACCGACATGTACGATTTCGTTTTCTGCTTCGAGTTCCGGCTGTACGGATGCTTCGCCGAGGATGCCTTCGAGCGAATTGATCTTGTCCTTAATGTCGTTGCTGAATTTGAATGTCGGGACCAAGCGTTCGTCGATGAGGACTGTTTCGCCAGTGCGGGGATTGCGTGCCGGGCGAGCCTTGCGAGGCTTGCAGGCGAACGTGCCGAAACCGCGAATTTCAATAGTATTGCCTTCGATAAGCTTCTCGCCGAGGAGGTCGAGGAACTGTTCGACAACAATTTTAATATCATTGCGCACAAATCCGGTGGATTTGGCGATTTCCTGAATAAGAGATTGTTTAGTTATATTAGCCACGCACTAAATATAAGTTTAACATAGACTTAGAGTGATGGTTAAAGCGAAATTAAATATCTTTTTCGGGTTCACATTGCGGAATATTTGTGAATAGTTGTGACTTAAATGTTGAAGATTGATAATTTGCCTAAAAAGGTCCGTTTTAATCTCCGAAACAAGGAGATTTTCCCCAATACAATCCTCAGTCCGATGGATGGAGTGACTGATGCTCCGTTCAGGAGGCTTTGCCGGGTGCTTTCGGGCGACCGCATGGGACTTTTGGTCTCTGAGTTTGTTCCGACCGATGGCGATGCCGTGTTCAATCCGGATGGTCACAAGCAACTGAAGTTTTTCCCGGAAGAGCGCCCGTTTGGTGTTCAGATTTTTGGGCGTTTCCCGGACCGCATGGCGGCGGCAGCCGGCAAGATTGCCGAGCGTTACCACCCGGAATTCATCGAAGTGAATGCGGGGTGTCCGGCGCCGAAGGTGGCGGGCAAGGGGAGCGGTTCTGGGCTTTTGCGGGACTTGCCCCGTTTGCAAGAGATTCTGCATGACGTGAAGGCGGTTTTGGACGCAAAGACGCCGGAGATTCCGCTTACGCTTAAGTGCCGTATTGGCTGGGACGACGATAGCATCAACGTGATGGAAACGCTCAAAATTGCCGAGGGCGAGGGCGTTGAAATGCTCACGGTTCATGGTCGCACGCGTTTGCAGGGCTATAACGGCCTCGCGAACTGGGACTGGATTGGCAAAGTCGCCGCCGCGGCAAAGATTCCCGTGATTGGCAATGGCGATGTGAATAGCGTCGAATGCGCACGCGAACGCATTAACACTTACGGAGTTTCGGGCGTGAGCATTGGGCGCGGGGCGATGCATAACCCGTGGATTTTCGGGCAAATTGCAGATGCATGGGAAGGTCGCGAAAAGCATGTGATAACCGCGCAAGAAGCACTTGACGTGTTCCCGCTCTATTACAAGTTTAAGATTGAGGATGGGGCGACGGAAATGAATGCGATGGGGCGCATGAAACAGCTCGCCGCAAGATTGTGCAAGGGGTTTGTGTTAGACGAGAAATATTGTCATCCTGGAGCCGAAGGCGATAGAATCCAAGATGGTGATAACGTTGCGATGTCGGTGCGGCAGGCGCTTTTGACGTGCCAATCGGCAGCAGAAATGCTCGAATGCGTTGAAAAACTTAAGGATGGGATTGCCCGTGAAATGGTCTTTGAGCCGGAACGCCTCGTGAACCTCAACGGCGCCAAAGAAACTGAATTAAAATTCGGTGACCAGTTCAAAGGCCGTTAATATTATTAATAAATGCGTGAAAAAATAACTGTATAAGAAATTATTGTTAATCGTCGAGAGAATAAAGCGTCGGCCAAGGATGGGGAGGGTGCAGGGAGGGGCCCGTGCGGCCTTCGCAACTCCGAGCTGGGGCCCCGCCCGCATGACGTACTTTTATTATTAAAAAAATGATGAAGTGCTGATTCTTTCAGCATAAAAATGGTACTCAAAAAAAATCTCAAAAAATTACGTTAACCTATTGACATTGAGTCAAAAATTGAGTACATTTGGAGTATGGACAAGTTTATTGACATATTCCAGTTTACTCATTTCCGCAAGTACTTGGATGAATACCAGGCCGCTCGCGTGCAGACCGACCCTGAATTTACCAGGGCTGGGGCCTGCGCCTTGCTTGGTCTCCCCAAAACTCGCAGTTACTACAACGATATCGTCAAAGGAAAAAAGCTTACTGGGCGCATGATTCCCAAGTTTGTGGAAGTTCTTGGACTTAACAAGAAAGAAGCCAAATACTTTGAAACGATGGTGTATTTTGACCAGGCGAAAACGACGACGGAACGCAATGCGTTTTTTGATGAACTCATCAAGCAGCATCCGGATCCACACCACATCTTGAACGAAGATGCCTACGAGTATTACAACCACTGGTATAATAGCGTGTTGTTTACAGCGTTAGATGTGATGGATGTTTCGGATGATCTTGAGCCGATTCAAAAGCGCATTTTCCCGAAGGTCTCCGTGGGGACTTTGAAGCGTTCGCTCGAATTGCTGGAACGCATTGGCTTTGTGCGCAAGAACGAAGACGGTTTCTGGAAAAGCTCGCGCGATTCGGTGAGCAGTGGGGCTTACAACAATAACGACTTGGTTCGTCAATACCAGTTGCAGTGCTTTGAACTTTCGAAGCAGGCGTTGCTTGCCGATGACGATAATCCGTCAGACATGGGAACGTTTACGTTCAGCGTTTCTGATGACGCCTATCAAGAAATTGCTTTGGAAATACAGAACTTGAAAGCCAAGGTGCGTAAAATCATTACGCAAGACAAGAAAGAGGCGACTGGAGTGCACCAGTTGAATATTCACTTATTCACAAATTTAAAAAAATAAAAAACGAGGAGGAATAATTATGATTACTGATAAAATTACAAAGATAGGCGTTGCGCTTGCTATGCTTGGTCTTGTATTGCTTGCCGCTTGCGGTGATACCAATGTGGCGTCGTCGTACAGCGAAACGCAGACGGGAAAGCCCGTGATTCGGTCGGGAATGCCTATTGCCGAACTGGATACGACTTATATCCGCAAGGTTATTGATGAAGGTCATGGTGGTTGCGGTTCACTTGCCAAGAGCGCTGCTGACGTAGAACCGGAAGTCATTGCTGACGCTGATAGCGTTGTTGAAAAAAAGCCTGTTGGTTATGCCCGTATTTCTTGTAAAGCCTATGATGATATTCAATTGTATATGAATGCACGCGTTCAGGTGGTTGATAGTGCGGGAAATCCTGTACAGGGGGCTACTGTTTATGAAGGGGCTTGTTCGTACAATAATAAAGCTTGTCAGTATACTACGGATAAGGATGGCTATATCTACATGGATAGCGTGAACTTCTTGACTTATTTGGAAACGGAATCCAAAAAAGTTGAGAATAGATATTATCCTAGTTATAAAACGCTTCAGTTGCGAGTGCTTTCTGCAGATTCTAGCTTAGGGACCAATATCTATTCTGATTTTTCAAAGGCGACTGTTGAGGAAGTTGGTGGCGAAGCTGTTGCCGAATTGGAAAAGATTGTCCTAGAACCGGTGTATACGGCTAAGCTGTATTTGGATTCGCTGCACAAGCTGTCGGGAAACTTTGGTATTTGCTTGGAAATAAAATATGGAACTTCTTCGCTTTATGATGGCGAAAAACGTCCTCGTACTTTTTCTCCTTGTCAAATAGTTACTGATGAAGATAATGAAAAAGGTTATGTAATTATTTATGGCATGCCTGAGGGAACCTATGAGATTTCTTTAGGTGAGACCCAGAATGGTGTTGTAGCGGGAGGCTTGTTCCCGTTATTGGTGGTGACAAAGCCGTAGTCAGATTATAAATAATACGTTAGAGGAGGAAAAGGTTTCAGCGGCTCTTCGGGGTCGCTGAAATTTTTTTACACAAAAATCCAATTAGAATTGTTAAATAAATCACTCTTTTTTTTTGCAAATGTTCAAAAAATATTCTATATACAGGGTGTGAAAACTTTTGTTTCTGCCCATAAGCTCGTTCAGATTATTATCCTGATTGTCATCGGTATAGTCATCAACCGACTGCTTGCTGATTTAGCCATTCATTTTGAATTGCCGCTGTACCTGGATAGCGTGGGTACGATTGTCGTGGCGGTGATTGGCGGGTTTAGCCCGGGCGCGATTGTTGGGTTCTTGACGAACTTCATTGGCGGTTTTGTCGATTCTTCGACGTTCTACTACGGCACGATTAACGTGATGATTGCCGTGTGTGCTGGGATTGCGGCAAGGCGTGGTGCGTTCCACAAGATTACACGTTTGCCGATGCTGCTTGGAATGTTGATGATTTTGAGCATTCCATGTTCGGTGCTTTCGTACTTCCTTTTTGACTTTAAGATTGCAGAGAATGTGGTGACGCCGATTGCAACGGCGCTTCATGAACGCGGGCTTCCGGTTCTTCTGTCGCAGATTTTGGCGGACTTCTGCACGGAAATTCCGGATAAGTTTATTTCGATTATTGTGGCTTACGTGCTGATTCGCTTGACGCCGCGCTGGTTTGTCAAGGCGTTTGATTCTGTTTCGGGCCGCTCGCACGAAGACCGTTATCGTTCCAAGAACGAAATTCATACGCTCAAGGTCCAGGTGACGGCGCTCTTGTTCGTGTCGAGCTTTGCACTTGCTGTGGTGGCTACGGCGGTCGCTTACAAGACGTATTCCGAAGCGGAAATCCATGAGACGACGCTTTTGGCGGAATCGGTGAACAGGCTTGTGTCGGATGCGATCCAGAATGCGGATTCGGCGACGCTTTACGAGTACATTCATGATCTCAAAGGCAAGCATCCGCGTATTTTGACTATTACACCGGGCATGCATGAGACGGGCAAGTGGGATGTCTCGATTGTCTGTACCGAGGCCCCGAATCCAGTCTGTACCAAGTTCAGCCTTGCGGCGATACGCATTAGCGTGGTGCTGTTCTGCACGAAGATTTTCTCGACTTTGTTTGGACTTTTGCTCGCAATCGTTTTTACGGCTATCTTGATTGCAAACCGCAGGGTGGTTTACCCGATTCACGAAATGACGCTTGAAATGGACCATTTTGCATACGACAGTAGCAGAGGGCGCCGTGAGTCCATCAACCAGATTAAGGGTCTTGAAGTGGTGACGGGCAATGAAATCGAGAACCTCCATTCGGCGATTGTCAAAGCGGTCGAAGAAATCGATTTGTACATCAACAAGTCCGAATACCAGGCGGCCTCGATTGCGGCGCTCCAGACGAACATCATTACGGTGCTTGGCGATATGGTGGAAAATCGCGACGAGACGACGGGTGGCCATGTGCGCCGTACGGCGGCTTATGCCGAGCTGATTGCTCGCGAATTGAAGGATCGCGGCAAGGAACCCGAAATTGACGATGCGTTTATTTCGACGATTGCGGTGGCGGCTCCGCTTCATGATATCGGCAAGATTAACATTTCTGACGTGATTTTGAATAAGCCGGGCAAGCTGACGGACGATGAATTTGCTGAAATGAAAAAGCACACGGTTTATGGTCGCGATATGCTCGTACGTGCATCTAAGAACTTGGGCGAGACGGCTTACCTCAAGATGGCGAAGGAAATTGCGTACAGTCACCACGAATGGTGGGATGGCTCGCGAGGCTATCCGGAACGCTTGAAGGGTAAGGATATACCGCTTTCGGCCCGCATTATGGCGGTTGCAGATGTGTATGACGCGCTTGTTTCGGAACGCCCGTACAAGAAGGCATTCTCGGTGGATGAGGCTTTCCGCATTATTACCGAGGAAAGTGGTACGCACTTTGATCCGGAAGTGGTCGATGCGTTCGTGAAAAAACGCGAAACAGTCGAACAAATCATGAAAACGAAGTTCGAAGATTGATTGAATAGGTGTTTAGGTTTTAGGGGTTAGGGTTTAGGAAGTGGTTAGTGGTTGGTGGTTAGTAAACAGTAGGAAGTTGGAAGGACGCGGTTGGTTCCGTATCTGCGAGGGAGACTGCGTTTGCGATGATACATTTTTCTGCTTGTTACAATCCCTGTAAAATGTATTGAAAGCGATTCGTTACAAATCGCTTTTTTGATGTCCTTTTAATCTTGCGGGTGGACTCTAAATTTTCTAAATTGCCCCGCGGAATTTTTAAACAGGACATTGAGAATGAACTACAATCCTCTCGCTCAATCTTTGAACGCCGAACTTTCCGCTAACGGTTGCTGCGTTCTTGATATGCTCTCTGAACAGGGCAAGGCCATTTTCTTCCCGCGTAAGGGTATTCTCGGCCAGGGAGCCGAAGCCAAGGGCTCCGACATCAATGCGACTATCGGTACAGCTCTCGAAGATGATGGCTCTCCGCTCGTTCTGGACTGCGTTCTCAAGTCTCTGAATCTCCCGAAGCAGGCATTCCTCTATGCACCGAGCTTCGGCAATCCGGACCTCCGCAAGGAATGGAAGGCACAGGTCGTGAAGAAGAACCCGACGCTTGCCTCCAAGAGCTTCAGCACGCCGGTCGTGACCTGCGCCTTGACGCATGCCATCAGCTGCGCTGGTTACATGTTCCTCGATGCTGGCGACGAAGTGATTATCCCGGACCTCTATTGGGACAACTACGAACTCGTGTTCGAAAACGCCCGTGGCGCAAAGATTAAGACGTTCAACACCTTCAAGAACGGTGGCTTTGACACGGAAGCCTTGAAGGCCGCTCTCGCCGAAAGCAAGAGCAACAAGAAAGTCGTTCTCCTCAACTTCCCGAACAACCCGACGGGCTACACCGCAACAGAAGTGGAAGCGGTTGAAATTGCAAAGATTCTCACGGAATGCGCCGCTGCCGGTAACAAGGTCGTGGCTCTCCTCGACGATGCTTACTTTGGACTCGTCTATGAAGAAGGCGTGACGAAGGAATCTCTCTTTGTGAAACTCGTGGATGCACACGAAAATCTCCTTGCCGTGAAGCTCGACGGCCCGACCAAGGAAGACTACGTTTGGGGCTTCCGCGTTGGCTTTATGAGCTTTGGTTTCAAGGGCGCTACCGAAGCACAGCTCAAGGCTCTCGAAGACAAGGCTGCCGGTACGGTCCGTGGCAATATCTCTAACGCTCCGTCCATCAGCCAGAAGATTTTGCTCGCTGCTTACCAGAGCGCCGAATACGCTCAGCAGAAGGCTGAAAAGTACGCCACCTTGAAGAAGCGTTACGACATCATCAAGGAAGTCTTGGCCGCACATCCGGAATACAAGGAAGCCTTTGACCCGATGCCGTGCAATAGCGGTTACTTTATGTGCATCAAGCCGAAGGGCGTCGATGCCGAAGAACTCCGCCAGAAGCTCATCAAGGATTACAGCACGGGCACGATTATGCTCTCGGGCCTTATCCGCATTGCATTCAGCGCTGTTCCGACTGAAAAACTCGGCAAGCTCTTTGAAAATATCTATAATTGTGTTAAAGAGATGAGAGACTAGAGACGAGAGACTAGAGAAAAATAGTCGCAACTTCGTTGCCTGTATAAACAGCGCGAAGCGCCATTTTAAATCTCTCGTCTTTCGTCTGAAGGGCAACGCCCGTTCTTTCGTCTAATCACCTCCTGGAGATTCCATGTCCAATAACGCGACCTTAAACTACAACGGAAAAAGCTTTGAACTCCCCGTCGTTGATGGCACTGAAGGCGAGCACGGGCTCGATATCAGCGCGCTGCGTAAGAGTTCTGGCCTTGTCACGCTGGATTACGGTTACTTGAACACCGGTAGCACCAAAAGCTCAATCACGTTCGTCGATGGCGAACATGGTGTGTTGCGCTACCGAGGATACTCCATTGAAGATTTGGCCGAAAAGGCGACCTTCCCGGAAACCGCATGGCTTTTGATTTACGGCGAACTCCCGAACCAGGAACAGCTGAGCCATTTCCGCACGCTCTTGACCGAAAACGCCTTGTTGCATGAGAACTTGTTGCACTTCTTCCGCGAAATGCCGCCGGGAGCACACCCGATGGGTATTCTCTCGTCCGTGGTGAACGCCGTGGGGCTTTTCACGCCGCGTTTCTACGACGATGAAAACATCGCGAGCGCATTTGAACTCACGACCGCTGGCCTCATTTCCAAGATTCGCACGATTGCCGCGTTTGCTTACAAGGCAAGCATCGGTGAACCGTTCGTGTATCCGGAAGCGGAACGCAGCTACTGCAGCAACTTCCTCAACATGATGTTCAGCAGTAAGGCTCGCCCGTACCACCCGGATCCGATTATGGAAAAGGCGCTCAACACGCTTTTGATTGTCCATGCGGACCATGAACAGAACTGCTCCACTTCGACCGTTCGTATGGTGGGCAGCTCTCAGGCAAACCTTTACGCTAGCATTTGTGCCGGCATTTGTGCCTTGTGGGGCCCGCTCCACGGTGGTGCGAACCAGGCTGTGCTCGAAACGCTCCTCCGCATCCAGCAGAGCGGCATGACGATTGAACAGGTGATGGCAAAGGCCAAGGACAAGAACGATCCGTTCCGTCTTTCTGGCTTTGGTCACCGCGTTTACAAGAGCTACGACCCGCGCGCTAAGGTGCTTAAGAAGCTCATGTACCAGGTGTTCGAACGCGAACATGTGCACGACCCGCTTTTGGATGTGGCTATTAAGCTCGAAGAAGCCGCCCTCAAGGATGATTACTTTGTCGAACGTAAGCTGTACCCGAATGTGGACTTCTACTCTGGCATTCTCTACCGCGCCATGGGCATCCCGACGAACATGCTTACGGTGATGTTTGCGATTGGACGCTTGCCGGGCTGGATTGCCCACTGGAAGGAAATGCACGACGATCCGCAGAGCAAAATCAACCGTCCGCGCCAGATTTACATCGGCAAGAACGAACGCCCGTGGATTGATAGGGACAAACGATAACGCTATTTGCCGCAGCTAAGGTCGCTGGACTTGTTCTTTAAATGTCCAGCTCTAGCAGCTGTAGATAGTTTCGCTTGGCGTAGAGAACTCGATGGATCTGAACCATGTTGCCCCGGACAACATAGAACATTAAGTATTTGTCTATAGGAATGACTCTGTAGCCAACAAGTTTCAGCAGCGAGTCCTGATGGACTTTGTAGATAAACGGGTGCGTCTTTAGGATTCTCACCTGTTCAAGAAATTTTTCGAAAATGGAATTTGAAGATGTCTTCAGAACATTCGCAAAATAGGACTTGATTTCGGTCAGGTCTTTCTGTGCTGAAGGTGTGACGACGACGTCGTACTTTTTAGCCATTCATCAGGTCCTTCAAGAATTTTTCCGCATCGGCGCATTCTGCACCGCGTTCTACTTCAGAGATTGCTTCGGCAAGTTTTGAATACAGTTCCAACTGCGCCATCTGTTTTTCGTAACATTCGATAGACATCACGACCATGTCTCCCACGCCGTTTTTGGTGAGGTACATGGGCTCGTCGTATTTGTGGACGGTCTCGGCAACACTTGTGAAGTTGTTTCGTAAATCAGAAATTGGTCGAATGGTCGGCATAGCGGACTCCTTTATTACGATAATATAATATCATAATTATGATAAGTCAAGCGCAAAAGAAAACTTGAAGTTGACCAATGACCAAAATCATCGCGTTAAATCACTTTCGGGCGGCCGCTCCGCATGGACAACAGGGAATCGACCATTTCGTTCCAGTGTTCCAATACGACTTTGCCGATGGCGGGGTCGTACATTTTGCCTAGATTTTTTTCGATTTCTTCACGGCAGTAGTCCAAAGACATGGCGTCGCGGTAAACTCGTTTGCTCGTCATGGCGTCAATGGAGTCTGCGATGGCAATCACGCGAGCGCCTATGGGGATGTCTTCGCCTTTGAGGCCTTCGGGGTAGCCACGGCCGTCGTAGCGTTCATGGTGGTGCAACACTATTTGCACCATTTCGTGCGTGTAGTTCGACTGCATTAGAATCTTTGCGCCAATGACCGGGTGCTGCTTGATGATTTCGAATTCTTCGTCGGTAAGTTTTCCCGGTTTTGTAAGAACGTTGTCTCGAATGCCTATTTTGCCGATATCATGCAGGTGTGCCGCGTGAGTAATCAGCGATATTGAACTTTCTGAAAGGCCTAGAGAGCGTGCTATCAATTCAGAGTAGGCTTTTACGCGTTCAGAATGGTGAGCCGTATAGGAATCTTTAGCTTCTTCGACTGAAATCAGGCAGGAAATCAAGTCCTTGAGGTTCTGGTTTTCGTCGTTTTCAACTGGCTTGTGATAATGCACCTTGTCGCGATACATGTTCAGGTCGGCTTCCATTTTCCAGTCGCTGATGGACTTGCGAATTCCGGAATCGCTGCGCAGGCGGCTTGCGCCTACAGCTATCGACAGATGGTAAAGCGCCTTTTTATTGTATTCGTTGATGTTCTTTTGCAGTATGGAATACAGCGGATAGTGAGAATCTATCGGAACATGCGTGATGACTGCGAATTCATCGCCGCCGATTCTAAAGCAGTTCCCGCTGGTGCCGTAGGTGTTTTTGATGGCTTTGGCGGCGGCCTTGATCAATTCGTCACCGGCCTGGTGGCCGAAGGTGTCGTTTGCGTATTTGAGGCCGTTCACGTCCATCAGGAACATGGTCCAGGAATCTTCTTGGGAGTCTTCCTGGTTGATTGTTTCTAGAAGTGCATCGAATGCGAGCCTGTTTTCGAGTCCTGTCAGGCTGTCCGTCGTTGCGACATCTTGCAGGTGCTCGTTCATGACACGTAACCTGCTGTTGATCTGTTCCAGTTCAAACGACGTTTCGCGAATGAATGTGGCCATGCGGGCGGCGAGTGGCAAACGGGTGGAATTTTCATCCGGAATTATGACGCCTTTGGCGTGTCCCCGTTTTGTAATGGCGCCTTCGCGCATTGATGCAATGACGAGCGTGATGTTATGTTGGTTTAAAAATCCCTTTTCGCGCAAGAATTCACCGTGCGAGAAAAATCCCGTGCTGGAGGCGAGCCCCTTGAACGCTGTAATTTCGTATGTCGGTTCGTGCTTGGACCAAAATGCCTTTCGAGCCGCACAGGAGAATATGTGCATGACTTCGGGGGCGAACAGTTCGGCGTTTTCGCTTTCGGCCTTGATTTTTTCGAGAATCAGTTGCGGCTCGCCATACGAGAGGCGGACGATTGAACCCTCGTCAATATCCGAAGACATAGAGAGCGACCCGTCCGGATTGCTGGCACCTGCGGCACGCACGATGGAAATCCCGTTGTGCTCGTAGAGCATTGGGAATTCAAGGGCGTTGTAGAAAAAGTTTTTGTCGTTCTTGATGTTCAGGTACTTGTTGTAAACTTCGTAGGCGGGGAGGCTGCTCAATTCGTAAAGGATGTTGCCTTTGGAGCGGGTGACGTGGAAGTTGCGGCCGATAGGCTTCCATCCGCTGATTTTGCGGGATTCTACATAAAATTCCGGACCGCCGTAGAACACCACTAAAAGGCCTGATGTGGTGTGACCGCCCACGGATGAAAATACGCAGGAATTCGGGCTCGTGATGTCGGGGGAGCAGACGATGCCGCCAAAAATCTGGATGTTCGGGGCCAAGGCGTCGAGCCCTTCGCAAAGATTCGTTGTCGAAAACGGCGAAATGCAGTGGTAGATTTCAACCGCTTTTACCCAGGGGTTCTGCTTGGCTTCTTCCACGATTTCGTGGGCGATGTCGCTGATGGACTTGTTGGAAAAGTCGTACTGCAAAATCTGGATCTTTGTCGTCGGCTTTTCGAAAATGATGGCGGATATGGAAATTTCGCTTGCTTTTTCGCAGTCTACGATGTTTCCGCTAGTGGAGTTTCCGAACCACGGCGTGTTGGGGAAGACGTGCTCCAGGGTTGCCCAAACGGGTTTTAGCTTTTCTGGATCCAGTTCTTCGGAATGAATCTGGAAGCATACCGTTGGCGAACCGTTTTCTTTGCACCAATTGCTAAAATCGACAAGTTCTTTTTCAAATGTTGCCGTATCGTTAAATGCAAAAATCCTGTTTTTCATTTCGAGTTCCCCTTCCTGTTACGCCAAAGCGTAATTCGACTTAGATAATATATCATTTCTAGGCCGGATGTGGCTAGGAAATTGTTGAAAAGAGGGAATCTTGGGACGAAAATGTGATTTTGCGCGATATGGATGGTATGGTGGAGTCTCCATATTGACGGTCAAAATTCATTTTGCTAAAATGTCTTTTGACATAGTTTTATGCCGTAAGGTGTAGAACGTACGATTTAGAGTATTTGCTCTTATTCTCAATCCTGAAACTACCACTTTCAAACTACCTGAGAATAAGGCGAGCGCTCACGTCCCTATGGGGCGTGGGTCGTTTGTGCTTATTAGGTAGATGGGTGTGGTAGCCCTCAGGATTAGTAAGCATTTGAAACGACTCCACGCCTTTTTTGTTTTATGACTATTGGGGCAAAAGTCTCCGCAAAAGCAAGAGCATTTAGCTCTTTGTTTTTAAGGAGAAAAATATGGAAAATAGTACTGCCCAATTGGGGCAAGTCGCAAAGAGAAATGAAGTTCTTAATTTACTTAAAGGACTTGCTTGTATAGCTGTGGTTTTTATCCACATTCATTTCCCGGGAGTTGTCGGCATCATTATTTGGAAGTCTTTGGCTTCTTTTGCTGTTCCTTCATTTCTTATGATTGCAGGGTATTTTGCCTTTGGAAAGGATGAAACCGTTATAAAGAGAAGAATGATAAAAATTTTAAAAATATTTGCTTTTGGCTATCTCTGTTTTCTGGGTTACAATGCTTTTTTTCAAGTTCTTCGGGGCTCTGTTGTAGAGTGGCTGTCGTTAAATTTTAAATATACGACTCCTATTAAATATGCTGTTTTCTGCACGATTGATTTTGCAATACCTCTTTGGTATTTGATTGCTATGGCTGAAACATACTTTGTTTGGCATTTTGTTGTTAAGCATAAAAAGGAGAACAGAGCTCTTTTTATTATGCCATTGTTGTTTGTTTTTAAGATTGTTTTGACTACATATTGCGCAACGAAAGATTTGCCTTGGATGTTCCATATAAATTTTTTAACAGGAGCGATGCCATATTTCCTTTTTGGATATTATCTTCGATCAAAAGAAAAATTTTTCAAGTCTTTTCGTTATTCGTCCGTTTTGTTGGTAATTGTTGTTGGAAGTCTTGCTTCTTTAATTCCTTTGCTTTGTGATTTTCCAATAAAGATTTCATGTATAGGGAATATTATCTATTCTCTTGCAATTTTTACATTGGCTATTAAAATTCCTGATAAATCATATTGTAAACCATTGGAATATGTTGGAGATAAATTGTCCTTGAATGTTTATATATTCCATATGTTAGTTTCTAGCGTTCTATATATTGTCTGTAGCAGATATCTTTTGAATATTGATTTACATGTGGGCTTATTAAGTTGGATCCATCCAATTTTAGTTGTCGTTTTGACGATGGCTTGGGCTCAATTTCTTGAAAAGGTTAAAATCCGTTTCTAAAGGAAACTTGCGGGTTGGATCGGAACGCTGCAGAGGTCTCTTGACTTTAACATTTTAAAGGACTATATTTGGTACTGAATGTAGTCTTTTGAGGTTTTATGCAGAAATTGGAAAATATCAAACCGATATCGTATATCAAGGCTAATGCTGCAAAGGTGTTAGATCATGTGAATGAAACGCGGGCTCCATATATAGTCACGCAAAATGGGGAAGCTCGTGGCGTGATTGTCGATACGGAAACTTTTCAGACAATGCAAGATGCTCTGAAGCTTTTCAAGCTTATTGCGCAAAGTGAAGCTGAAATAGCAAAAGGAAAAGTTATTCGTCAAAAAGACCTGTTTGATGCTTTGGAGCGAGAACTTGATGCCCTCTAAAAAATTTATGGTTGAATGGTCTGAATCTGCATCCAATGATTTAAGGTCTATTGTTTTTCATATTGCAAAGGAAAGCAAAAAGAATGCTAAAGATTCTTTTGCTAGAATAAAGAAAGAGAGTCTTGTTCTAGAAAGTTTTCCTGATTTAGGGAAGGTCCCTAATGAATTGGATAAATTACAAATAGGTGGGTTCCGTGAACTTGTGATTTCTCCATGGCGTGTTATCTATCGCAAGGAGAATAATAAGGTGGTTGTTGTTGCTGTTGTTGATTCTAGGCGTGATTTAGAAGATGCTGTTTGGAATCGTATGATGTATCCGTTTATGTAAGCTTTGGAGCGGGAGCTTGAAGCCGGGTGTTGCGGGCTGGCGCATGAAGCCCGCTCGAAGGGGTGATGGAAGACCCGGCGGGGCCGGGGCTGCAATCAGGGGGAGTCGTCCCCCCCTTTGTAATAGCGGTCATTTTTTCACTTTTTTTTGTACAAGGGATGCCAAAAGGGCGTTTATAATTGTATTTTTCAAGCGGTACCGAATGATACCTTTAAATATGCACATTTGCAAAAAAGGTTAATACTATGCAAGTTGATTTGAATACTGTCGATTGGAAGACGCTCCCCTTCGGTTATTACGATACCGATTACAATGTCCGCTGCTACTACCGCAATGGTGAATGGGGCAAGATTGAAGTATCTTCTTCTAAGGACATTAGCATCCATATGGCCGCTACTTGCTTGCATTACGGCCAGGAAGGTTTTGAAGGCCTCAAGGCTTACACGGGCAAGGATGGCAAGGTCCGTATTTTCCGCGTCGAAGAAAACGCTAAGCGTATGCAGAATACGGCCAACCGTATTTTGATGGCTGTTCCGCCGGTTGAACTTTTCCGCGAAATGGTCCACACTGTGGTGAAATTGAACAAGCGCTTTGTTCCGCCTTATGGTTATGGCGCAACGCTCTACATCCGTCCGCTCCTGATTGGTATGAGCCCGGAAGTGGGTGTGAAGCCTGCTGATGAATATTTGCTTATGATGTTTGTGACTCCGGTGGGTCCGTACTTCAAGGATGGGTTCAAGCCGGTGGACATGATGATCAGCCGCAACTACGACCGCGCTGCTCCGCAGGGTACGGGTACGGTGAAGGTCGGCGGTAACTACGCTGCTAGCCTCCAGTCCCTCGCTGAAGCCAAGAAGCTCGGTTACTCCAGCACGATTTACCTCGATGCAAAGGAAAAGAAGTATATCGACGAATGCGGTCCGGCAAACTTCTTCGGCATCAAGGGCAAGACCTACGTGACTCCGAAGTCTGAATCCATTTTGCCGTCCATTACGAACAAGAGCTTGCAGCAGTTGGCTGAATACCTCGGCTACACTGTGGAACGCCGCCAGGTTCCGTTCGAAGAACTCGCTGAATTCAGCGAAACGGCTGAATGCGGTACGGCTGCCGTGATTACCCCGATCAAGAAGATTGTGGATCCGGTCGCCGGCAAGGAATTCACTTACGGTGACGGCAAGAATCCGGGTCCGGTCTGCACGGAACTCTTCACCAAGTACACTGCTATCCAGTTCGGCGAAGCGGAAGACCCGTTCGGCTGGACTGAAGTGGTGGATCTGTAGTAGGTATTAGGTAATAGGGGTTAGGGTTTAGGTGAATAATCGTGGCTTCGCCACCCTGTATAGATTCGCAAAGCGAATGATTCTTTATTCCTAAAACCTATAACCTACAACCTGAAACCTGCAATCTTTTTCCCGTGGCGTGTGCTACGGGATTTTTTTTAAATCTTGATTCTTATCTTTTTTTGTTTGTAAATGGATTGCCCGCCATTGCAGATGTAGGCTACGGTGCAGACGATGAAGAATGCTGGGAGGCAATTGAATCCGAAAATTTCGCCTGCGATGAGGATGGGGGCCCAGAGTGTGTTGCTTGCGCTTGCGAAAACTGCGGCGAAGCCGAGTGCTGCGGCGAGGGCAACGGGCATTCCGAACACGCTCGCGATGAAAATTCCGAAGGTTGCGCCGATAGCAAAAAGCGGGGTGACGACACCGCCTACGAATCCGGCGGAGAGCGTAAGAATCGTGAGTGCGAATTTCAGAATCCAGTCGTATCCGGCAATCCCGGTGGCACTCGCGTTAGCAATGCTCGCGGCAGTTCCAACAGCATTCGCAGCTTCTCCGGCCGCATTTGCAGAAGCAAAACTCATATCCAACAAGTTTGTTCCAAGTCCGGCGTAACGGCCCTGGAAAAAGAGGAGGAGCAAAGCACTTATGCCAACGCCCATAATGGCGATGCGCTTGATGTTGTTCGGGAACTTCTTTGCAAAAAAGTTCTGCGAGAGTCCGAGGAGTTTTGCAAATCCACCGCCGACAATGCCGAAGAGTATGCCCATCAGCGCAAGCTTCACAAGGAACTTGCCGTCAAGAGCGCCTTCGTTCGTGAAGATGCTTGCCGAGAATCCGCTCGCATCAAGAAGTGAATTCAAATCTACGCTGAACTTGTGGAATCCAAGCATGCTTGTAACTTTGCAGGCGGTGAATGCGGCGGCTGCAGCGGGGAGTAGGGCGGCGAGTTCAAAATGCCCGACGAGCAAGACTTCCAAGGCAAATGCTGTGGCTGCCATCGGGGCTTGGAAAATTCCTGCAAAGCCTGCGGCAAGGCCTGTTATGAGCATGATGTGCGCTGCGTTTTCAAAGGGTAACTTTTTACTTATGTTGTACGATAGCGCGGAGCCGATTTGCATAGCGGCGCCTTCGCGGCCGGCGCTTCCGCCAAAGAGTTGCGTGAGCCATGTGCTCACGGCTGCCATCGGGATGGCGACAAGCGGAAAGTCTGTCTCTTTCTTGAGTCCGACTGCAAAGACTTGGTCCATGCCGCGCTCTGTCCAGCGGCCCCATTTCTTGTACGCGAAAGCAATTGCTGCTCCGCCGATTGCGAGTGCGGGGATGAGGTAGAGAGGGTTTGCGTCGCGAATAGCCGTGAGTCTATCGCTAATGTCTCCGAAACAAGCGGTGAGTGCGCCGATGACGGCGCCGAGGGCGATACCTAGCAGCACAAATGTCGGAGTCGCAAACCACTTGAGCATTTTTTCCTTGATGCGTTCCTTGGCCATCTTCATCATCTGTTCTTTCATTTCGGGGCTGAACTGATTGAACTGTTGGCTTGCTTTTGAAAAATCACTGAAATTCATAAGACCCTTTTGCAACTAAAATTTTTCATAAAATTTAGTAAAATGGGACGCTTCGTTCCGGTTTTTGACATGTTGTCAAACGCTCAATCCTTTTGCAGCGCGCGTGCTAAAAAAACATGTTTTGTGTTTTTCCTCAATGTATAATTAGACTAAGGATTGGATTGGTGTAACGCTCAAAATGTATCGCTCAATTTAAGGGATCAGACATGAAAAAAATTGTTTCTGGTGTAGCGTTATTTGGGATTAGTTTTGGTTTGGTTTTATCGGCGTGCGGGGATTCGAACGAAGGTTCGGTTAATCCGATGGTGCCTGGCTTAAGTGAAGTCAGTTCTAGTTCTGAGGCCGCGGGCTTTGGTGATGGCCTTTCTAGCGCTTTGTTGCCGGGACTTTCTTCGGCGGGCGTCCCGGGCGGGGCTGGAACATCGAGTGGTGTACCTTCTCTATCAAATTCGTCTTCATCTTCGAATGCGAATTTGTCGTCTGGCACTTTGTATGTCCCGTCGTCAAGTTCTGTGCCTGTTGTGGTACCGCAATTTGAGGGCGTGAGTCCTGTTTTTTTCTCGGAAGTTTCTCCGATGAATGCGAATTTCAAGGACAACGATGGAAGTGATCCGGGCTGGGTTGAATTTTACAACTCGTCGGATGCGCCTGTGGATTTGAAAGGGTATTCGTTAACGGATGACTTGACTAATTTGCACCGCTGGACTTTTGGCGATGCGGTTATCCCCGCAAAGAGCTACATGCTCGTATTCCTTTCGGGCAAGAACTATCCCGATTACATTGCGCCTTCGGATTCCATCGACTTGATGGGAACGGATTGCAGTTCGGAAACATCTGGTGGTGGGGGCAACTTCAATTTCCCTGGCATGGGTGGCGGCATGGGTGGTGACTTTGGCAATCCCGGTGCAGGGGGTGCTGCGGTCAATTCCCAAGATGTCGTAAATTTGCCAGGAAAAACTTCGCTGTGCTTTAGTGAAGGCGGAGTGCAACAGATTGGTTCTGTGCTGAAGGTGGCGCAGGGAGGCTCGTATTCGCGCGTTGTGGTCAAGCCGAATTCGGCAAATCTTGGAAAGGTCGACCAGCTTGTTGTGCGCGGGTTCATTACCAAAAATCACAAGATTCGCTTGAATTTCAAGGAAGGTGATGCGCTCAGCGAATGGAGCGGCAAGAATCTCCGCGGTACAGGCGATGCTTCTTCGATTTATTACGTCCGCCTGGATGACAATGCAAAAGACCTGAATCGTAACAAAGTGACGGCAGCGACGTTTGCCAGTGAAACTCAGGGGAGTGAAACGACAACGATTCAGATAATGTCTTTTATTGCACGCAAGCGCGGTCATGAACCGCACGCTTCGTTCAAAATTGGTAAAGATGGTGGTTCGTTGTTCTTTGTGAATCGTGAAAGTGCTCTTGTCGATTCGGTGCGATTTGGTGTTGTGCCATCGACTGCATCCTGGTCGCGTGATGGGGCTGGCAAGTGGGGTTTTGCAACGCCTTCGCCTTATGGACATACGGTGGGCGAGGTCTTTGCGGAACAGGCGCAAGTGGCTGAAGTCAACATTCCGCCTTCTGGATTCTACACGTCTGCGGTGACAGCGACATTCCCGGCGGGCACGCGTTGCGAACAGGGCGGTGCCGAGGTCAATGCAAATTCTCCGGTGGTGCAGACGACATTGACGTTTAATGCGACGACTGTTCTACGTTGCCGTACTTATGCAACCGGCTCCTATCCGAGCGAAGAAATTATCCGTACTTACGTTTTTGAACAAGCTCCATCGCTTGCTGCTTTGTTTGTGACGACGGATCCGCTTTCGATGTTCAGTCCCGATAGTGGCCTTTACATGAAGGGCAATGGCGCCTCAATGATGGATCCAAAGAAGGGCGCAAACTTTTGGAGTAACCGCGAACTCCCGGTCTATGTAGAATTTATGGAACCAGGAAAGCCGAAAGCGCCTGCGTTTGGCATCATGGGCGATTACAAGATTACTGGCCAGTACAGTCGTGCAAAAGAAAAGAAATCCTTTGCAGTGACCATGCGCGAGGAATATGGCGAAAAACGTCTCAAGTACACGTTGTTCCCAGATCACCCGGAACTCAAAAAGTTCAAGGCGTTCTCGGTTCGCAATTTTGGTAACAATAGTGGCGACGAGTATGTGCGCGACCGTTTGGGTACCTCCATGACGGATGGCCTCGGCGTGGATTACCAGCGTGGACGTTATATTGTTGTGTATTACAATGGCAAGTATTATGGTATTCATGACTTGCGTGAACGCAATAACGAATATTATTACGAAACAAAGTACGGTTACGACCCGAACGATATCGACCTGCTTGAAACATCGGCAAGCGGTACAGACGAGGCTAGTGCCGGATCTTCTGCGGATTACAAGGCTATGCTGGATTGGTTGCAAAGTAATGAGCTTAAATCGGAAGCGAACTACAATAAGATTGCTGACCAGATTGATATCGACAACTATATCAGTTACATGCAGACAGAAATGTTCTTGAACAACAGCGACTGGCCGCACAACAATATGAAAAAGTGGCGTGTCGCAAGTCAGAAGACGAAGTGGAAATGGTTCCTGTACGATACGGACTTTGGCTTTGGCGTGTCTTACAATACACAGACCGGCAACGTTTTTAACTATGTGACTAATGCCAATGGTACGAACAACGGCATGGGCGGATTCAATTTCCCGGGCGTAGGGGGCGGACAACAGCAAGCTGGAGGCTCTATTTCTCCGCATACGATTCTCATGATCCGCTTGCTCGGTAACGAGGGCTTCAAGAATGCGTTTATCAACCGCTTTAGCGTGCTCCTTTCGATGAATTTCTCTGCAGATAGGCTTCTCAAGCGCATCGATGAATTGCAATCGCAGGTGCAGTCCGAAATGGCGCGCGATCAGCAGTTTTGGAACTATAACGCAAGCAGCATGAGCAGTAACCTTGAAACGGTAAAGAGCTATGCACAAACACGTCAGGCTGATTTACGAGGGCAAATGGAAACGTATTTCTCGCTGAGTTCCCCGGTCGAAATGACGTTAACGGCACAGGGCTCAGGCACGATTCTCGTGGATGGGCTCGCATTGGACAAGTCTTCGATGAAGGTCTCGTTCTATTCGGGGGTTCCGGTCACGCTTACGGCTCAGGCAAGTTCTGGAAGCTCGTTCACGGGCTGGAGCGATGGCGTTACGGATGTGACCCGCAAGGTGAATCCGGGTGAAGTCACGTCGGTTACTGCCGTATTCAGGTAGTCGCGGACTTTCAAAAATGACATATAAGCCTAAAAATTAATTAAACTGGAAACAAAAAAAAAGCTTGGCGAAACAGCCAGGCTTTTTTTAAATAAATTAATCACGAAACTCAAGCGACTAGATAATTCGGAATTAAGGAGTAGAAATTAGGAGTTTATCTCAGAAGAATTAATTCCGAACTCCTAATTCCCATCTAGTAACTCAAACTATCCCAGCATCTCGGATGTGCTGAGAGTCTTGAAGTTCTTTTCTTCCAAGACCTTGAGCGCCTTTTCGGTATCGCTGAATCGAAGAATCATGACGTTTGTTGCCGTCGAGCATTCGGACGGGTAAGCGTACATGTAGTCAATCTGCAAGTCGCCGAGAACGTCGAGAAGGTCTGCAAGACCGCCAACCTTGTCTGCAACAGGGCATGCGACAACGTCTGTGACGGTGGCGCTGAGGCCAGCCTTGGCAAGAACATTGACAGCCTTTTCAGAAT
Organism: Fibrobacter sp. UBA4297; assembly: GCF_002394865.1. Classification (NCBI taxonomy): domain Bacteria; kingdom Pseudomonadati; phylum Fibrobacterota; class Fibrobacteria; order Fibrobacterales; family Fibrobacteraceae; genus Fibrobacter; species Fibrobacter sp. UBA4297. The sequence goes on from NZ_DGUZ01000001.1 coordinate 29,353, forward strand.
CGTTCACAATCAGGCGGATAAGGCCGAATTCGCCGGAATCGGCGAGCGTGAGCGAGAGAAGGTTGATGCCTGCATCGGCGAGCGAGCGGCAAACAGCCTGGAGACGACCCGGTCGGTTCGACACGAAAACTGAAACTTGTGGTATCTTCATAAAATTTCTCCTTGTAAAGGTTGCTAGGTAATAGTGGTTAGTATGCAGTGGTTAGTAAACAGGGCGGCTTTGCCGCAATTGTAAATTCTAACCACCAACCACTAATCACTAACCACTTCCTGCTAAATCTTCTTCCTGTTGTCGATAACTCGCTTGGCCTTGCCTTCGCTACGCGGCAGGGAATCCGGTTCGCAGAGCGTGACAATCACGGAGATGCCAAGAATCTGTTCGATGGAATGCTTGAACTTCTTGGAGAGCTGTTCCATATCGCTCATGGAGTCGCTCACCATGTCGCGAGAAACTTCGACCTTGACTTCGAGCGTGTCCATGTTGTTCTTGGTATCGAGCACAATCTGGTAATGCGGCAATGCCTTTTCGGCGCGGAGGAGAGCCGTTTCGATTTGGCTCGGGAACACGTTCACGCCACGCATGATAATCATGTCGTCGCTACGGCGGCCAATGCGGCGGATACGGCGGATTGTACGGCCGCACTTGCACTTGGTCTTTTCAATTGCGGTAATGTCGCGGGTGCGGTAGCGGAGAATCGGCATAGCGCGCTTGCTGAGCGTACTGATGACGAGTTCGCCTTCCTCGCCGTCCGGGAGCGGTTCGAGCGTTTCCGGGTCCACGATTTCAGGATAAAAGTGGTCTTCGAAAATGTGGATGCCGTCGCGGCATTCGCATTCGCAGCCCACGCCCGGACCGACAATTTCAGAAAGACCGTAAATGTCGTAAGCCTTGATGCCCGTCTTTTCTTCGATGTAGTCGCGCATGCCGTCGCTCCACGGTTCTGCACCGAAGATGCCGCGCTTCACGTTCAACTTGGAAATATCAACGCCCATCTTTTCGGCAACGTCAATGATACGGACGAAGTAACTTGGAGTGCCACCGACTGCGGTCACGCCGAAGTCCTTCATAAGCATCACCTGGCGTTCGGTATTGCCGCCGCTAATCGGCACAACTGTGGCGCCGAGGGCTTCGAAACCGCCGTGAATGCCAAGGCCGCCCGTGAAGAGGCCGTAGCCGTAGAAGTTCTGTACAATGTCCGTGCTGCGGAAACCGCAAGCCAAAAGGCCGCGCTTCACGACCTGCGCCCAGACTTCCATGTCTTCCTTGGTGTAACCGACAACGATCGGCTTACCGGTGGTGCCGGAGCTTGCGTGCAGACGCACGACTTCGCTCATGTCCACGGCAAAGAGACCGTATGGATAGGTGTCGCGCAAGTCCTTCTTCATGGAGAACGGAATCTTTGCAATGTCCTTCAATGTCTTGATGTCATCGGGCGTAACGCCCTTTTCGACCATGCGGTCGTGGAACAGCGGAACTTTTTCGTAAGCGAGCTTCACGGTTGCACGCAAACGCTGCAACTGCAATTCGCGCAATTTTTCTTCGGGCATAAAATCAAGCGCCATTTCGGGCAAGATTTTGTTTTCTTCGTCGTTCCAGGCTGTAGATCGCATAATATCCTTCAATAAAGGTGTAGGTTAAAATTTTTCGCCTTAAATATATATAATGTGCTTGCATTGCGTTTTATTTGGGAGCGTTTCTTTTTCTTTGCGAAAATGCTAGTTGAGCCTTTGTCCATATATATGGATGACGATGTCATTCCCGACTTGATCGGGAATCTCCTTCTCGTATAATAAAAAGGAGGTGCCCGCTCGTCCCCGTCATCCCCGTCATCCCCGTCAAGCGAGGACAGGCGCGAGGACAGGCGCGAGGACAGGTAGGCGGGCATGACATGTTTGTGTAACAGTTTCAAAAAGTGTAAAAATCGGGACGTTATAACCCTTATTCCAACATTCCCGTTTATTCGTCGGCCGTTTGGCCTTTTTTCAAAAAGTCGTGTGGGCGGGGGAGTGTAATTTTTGTATTTTTGGGCAGAAAATTTAAATAAACTGCTTTATAGGTAGGTCTATTCTGCGTTCCCGTTCGCTTTTATTTGCTCTTGCTTTGGTCGGTATGTCGAATGCCCAGCTGTTGGACATGTCGCAGATTTCCGACAAGTATATGGTTGAGAATAAGATCAACAAGATTCGTGTCGAAGGCACCCACCACATGGACGAACGTTCGGTTCTCGGGCGTATCGGCATCCGTACGGGGCAAAGCTATTCCCCGACCTCGCTTTCTGAAAAAGTCCAGAATTCTGTGAGTTCGCTTTATGCTTCGGGCTTGTTTGACGATGTGACTGCCTGGGTGGACTATGTTGGCGATGACGGCTCTTATGTGGACTTGATATTCAAGGTCAAGGAACTCCCTGCTCTCGATACCGCTATTTTGGATGGCTGCGACGAAGTTTCTGAAGACGATCTCCGTCTAAAGATTCACATGATTACGGGCCAGGTCTATAGCAAGGCGCAGTTGGAACGCACTCGCCAGGCTATGCTCGACCATTACCGCTCAGAAGGGTTCCTCCTTGCAGAAGTGGGCTACCGCGAAGAACCGGTGGACGAATACCAGAACAAGGTGACCTTCGTGATTCGCGAAGGCAACAAGGTGCGCATCCGCGGCTTGGACGTGAAGGGCAATGACCACGTGCCTGTCGAAGAAATTGCAGACCACATGCTCTCGAAGGAAAACCAGTGGTGGGGCGGTGGCGAGTTCAAGGAAAACGTGTTTGAAGCCGACCGCGATACCGTGCTGAACGTCTTCCGCCATTTCGGTTACTTGGATGCGGAACTCAACGATTACCACGCCGAATACCTCCCGGATTCTACCTGCCTGTTCTACCTTGGACGCATGGTGCCGGTTGGAGAACGCCTTGCCCCGCTGTATGCGCAGTTGAACGAGGCCATGGCTGATTCTACGAACCCGCTTTACAAGATGGCAGGCAAGCCGACCATGGAAGTGACGCATTATTACAGGAACATGCGCAAGGCTTCTGACAAGTATCCGGTTGCAAGGCGCAAGCCGCAGGTCAAGGACGAAGAAGACGCCTGGACTCTCCTGAACGACATTATCCGCTACGAAAGTGCACGCAAGGAATGGCTTTCGCTCGTCGCTGGCCGCAAGTGGAATAACCCGAAGATTGATTCCCTCCTCAAAATCAAGAAGCGCTCCGCTTACGAAAGCAAGCTCCTCGTGCGCTACATGATTGAGGACATGATTCCTGCCCTTTACAAGTACGATAACATCAAGACCTCTAGCGATATTATAGTGCATATCGACGTGACCGAAGGCCGCCGCTACTACATGGGCGGGCTCCACTTTACGGGTAACGAGGTACAGAGCGATGCCATGCTCGGCTACGTGTTCCGTCTCGATAGCGGTGCCGTGTTTGACCAGTATCTCTACGAAGCCTCCCGCAAGGCCTTGCTCGATTCTTACCGCGAAGATGGCTATCTCTTTGCCCAGTTCGATGAAGAGAGAACGTTCGAGAACGATTCCATTGTGAACCTCGCATACAAGATGAACGAAGGCTTGCCGGCCCAGATCCACAAGGTGCATGTACGTGGTAACACCAAGACGAACGAAAAAGTTATCCGCCGCGAAGTCCGCCTGTATCCGGGCGATACGTACCGCCAGTCCGCTTTGGAACGTAGCTTCCGCGACATTATGCAGCTCAACTACTTCGACATGGTCGTGCCCGATATCAAGGTCGTGGGCGAACAGGAGGTGGACCTCGACTTTGCCGTGCAAGAAAAGCAGGCCGGTACAGGTCAGTTCAGCTTGGGCGTGTCCTATAGCGAAAGCGATGGCTTTGTCGGTACGGCTAGCATCTCCATCCCGAACTGCTGTATGGGCGATGGCCAGCAGGCAGCCTTGAACCTCGAATACGGTGCCGACAAGAAGAGCGCAACGATTAGCTTTACGGAACCGTGGTTCCTCGACAAGCCGATTACGGTCGGTGCAAGCCTCAGCTATTCCTGGTGGAACATGGAAGACTATGACGACCACGACATTACCCGCTACGGTGGTAACATCTTTGCTGGTAAGCGACTCAAGTGGCCGGATGACTACTTCTACGGTCAAGTGGGTTACGGTTGGCTCATGAACGACCAGGGCCCGAATATTGACAATAGCTATGTGGTTTACACGGGTATCGAATCGGCATTCAACTTCCGCATCCAGCGCGATGACAAGAACTTGCCGCAGTTCCCGACCGAAGGTTCTCGCTACGTGCTCGACGTGCAGTGGGCCGATAAGATCTTTGGCAGTGACTTTGAATTCGTGAAGGCCGACCTCTCCATCAAGTGGTGGTTCCCGATCTTCCGTGACCGTCTCACGATTGCCCTTACAAATGAATACGGCGTAATCTTTGGCGACAAGTTGCAACATCGTACGTTGTATAAAATGGGTGGCGTGCTTGGCTACGACGGTATGCTCCGTGGTTATAGCTCGGGTTCCATCGGTCAGAGCCGTTTGGGTCGCAGCTACCAGTACATTGGTGCTGAACTCCAGCTTGGCCTTGTGCCGCAGACGTTCTACCTCTTGCCGTTCTTCTTTGATGCCGGTAACGTGTTCGGTGAACGTATCGACAATAACCAGCGTGTGGACAAGCCTCGTAAGAACCCGCTCAGTGAATGGGATCCGACGAAGCTCAAGAAGGATATTGGCTTTGGCTTCCGCGTAGTGGTGCCGATGCTTGGCATTATCGGTTTCGACTTTGCTTGGCCGCTTGATCCGGGTGAATCCTACAGTGACGGAACGCAGCTGCCTAGCGTGGGCGATATGGAATTCAACTTTGTTATTGGTCAGGCATTCTAGCCGGAATGGAGGTGCGCTATGATTCGCAGGTTGATCGTTTTGCTTTCGGTAGTCTTTGCCTGTGCAAGCTTTGCCGAAGATGGTCTTCGCATTGCCCATGTGGACTCAAAGATTATCTTTGACGGCTTCAAGGGCACCAGGAAGGCTCAGGAAGAGTATGATCGCCAAGTGGCAAAATGGGAACAGCAGGCGAACCTTCTGCAGAAGGAACTTGCCGCCATCAAGGAAAGGCTCGATAAGCAGGTCCTGATTCTTTCTGACGAAAAGAAGCGCGAACTTGAAGCCGAATACAACAAGAAGGATACGGAACTCAAGTCCTTCATTGACCGCGTCTATGGCCGTAACGGCGAACTCATCAGCGAAAACGAAAAGGTGAGCGCCCCGATTATCCAGCTTATCCGCAAGGCGGTGAACGAGATTGCTTTGCAGGAAGGCTATGACATGGTCGTTGATCGTGCTACTGGCGCTGTGCTCTTCTGGAAAAAGGAAAACGACCTTACGAACAAGGTGCTGAACTATCTGAATAACAGATAATAACAATTTGTCATGCCCGCCACCTTGTCATCCCGGACTCCGTTCCGGGAGGGCACCTCCTTTTGAAAAATCTCGTGGCGTGTGTTACGGGATTTTTTTATTGCCTCATGTAATCGCGGATAGCGTCTACGAATTGTTGCCCGAATTTTTGGATTTTCATTTCACCGAAACCGATTACATCTTGCAGTTCGTCGATGGTGATTGGCGCCTTGTAGGCGAGGTCCTTTAGCGAGCGGTCAGAAAGCACGACGTAGGCTGGCCAGTTGTTTTCGTTGGCGATTTGCCTGCGGACTTTTCGCAGAGCTTCGAAAAGGGAGGTGTCTTCGTCGTCGGCTGAAATGCTCGAGTAAGTGCTGCGAGGGCTGGTGGCGTGTATGTTGCTGTTGGATGCTGCGCGATTGAATGATGCGCGACCACCTCTCGGTTTTGTGTCTTCTTTGGCTTCAATTTTTGCGGCGATAGCGAGTTCTGCCGTTTTCTTCCCGAACAGTACTTCGTTACCGCTCTCGGTAATTTTAAGGTGGTTGTTTTCGTTGTAGGCGATTTCGATGTAGCCGAGTTGCAACATCTGCAGCATGTAATCGTGCCAATGTTTGAGCGTTGTCTTGGCGCCTACGCCGAACGTCTTGAGTTTGTCGTAACCCTTCTGGACAATTTCGTCACTGAGCGTGCCTTTGAGGATGTCGGCGGTCATTGAAAAGCCGATATGCTCGCCAGTGCGTTTGATGGCCGAGAGTGCTTTCTGCACGAGGATTGTGCCGTTGAATCGCTGTGGCGGGTGCTTGCAAATGTCGCAATTCCCGCAGTTGCTGCTGTTGTTTTCGCCGAAGTAGTTGAGCAAAATGCGACGACGGCAAACTTGCGATTCGGCGTATTCCTGCATGCGGTCGAGTTTCTCGGAGTTGATATCTCGTTGGCCGCTGTCGTTTACAAATTTGCGGAGCATGATGATGTCCTGAAAATTGTAGAACAGCACCGTCTCGGAGGGGAGGCCATCGCGACCCGCGCGCCCGATTTCTTGATAAAAACTCTCGATGCTCTTGGGGAGATTGTAATGGATAACGTAACGGACGTTGCTCTTGTCGATGCCCATGCCAAAAGCGATTGTCGCACACACGACATCGATATTGTCGTTGATGAAATCCTCTTGCACATTGTTGCGCTCTTCGGCGGTAAGCCCCGCATGATACGCCTTTGCATAAACGCCTGCGTTGATGAGGTCTGCGGCGACCTTCTCGGTATTCTTGCGCGAAAGGCAATAGATGATTCCCGATTCGTGCTTGTGCTTTGAAATGATAGACAGAATCGCCTTCAGCTTTTCGGACGCCGAATAACCGCGTCGCACGTCGAGGCTCAAGTTCGGGCGGTCGAACGAACTCACGAAAAGTCTAAAATCTCGCAAGTTCAGCTGCCTGACAATATCTTCTTTTGTGAGCTTGTCTGCCGTTGCCGTCAGTGCCATGATTGTTGCGCTTGGGAACGCCTGGTGCAGCCCGCCGAGCTGAGTGTATTCCGGACGGAAATCGTGCCCCCATTGCGAAATGCAGTGAGCCTCGTCAATAGCAAACAGCGAAACGTTCAAGTGATTTTGCAACCACGGAATTTCACGCTGCAAACGCTCCGGCGAAATGTAGAGAATCTTGGTTTGCCCTGCTTTGCAACGCTCCCGGATGGCCGCATTTTCGCCTTCTTCGTTATTGCTGTTGAGCGCATCAGCCCCGATGCCGTTTGCATTAAGCGCATCCACCTGGTCTTTCATTAGCGAAATTAACGGCGAAATAACGACCGTGATGCCCTTGAACATCAAGGCCGGAATCTGGTAGCAAATGGACTTTCCGCCGCCAGTGGGCATTAAAACCAACGCGTCGTTGTGTGCGACAACGTGGTTGATAATCTCTTCCTGCATGGGGCGGAAGGAATCGTAGCCGAAAACAGATTTTAATATTTCGTGAGCGGTGGGCATATCGGTGAATTATTTAAAACGGCGCAAATATACTAAGATGAAATGGATGGTCGTCTATACAATCTTTGCGATTGCGTCTAATTGCTTGCGAATTTCATTAAAGTCTTTGTTCAAATCAAGACTCTTTACACTGATTCTGTTTCCGCTCATTTTGTAGTCTTGGTCTGGTGAAATGGCCTCGTTTGTTTTTGCATAAAGAAGCATTCCCGAAACGATTTTGCTGGCCGATTGTGTCTCGTACGCCAAGTTCTTTACATAGGTAAAGATTTGATACATGTTGTGTGAATGCTGGGTGCTAGAATTGTAGGTGCTTTGCAACACGCTATTGTAGTATTTGGTGTCAATAATCAGTATTCGGTTTTCTTTTTCGAGAGTCACATCTGTTTTCATAATAGGCAACATTTTATCAATTGAGTCATCCAGTTGCCAATTTAAATGCGGTGCATTTGCACTCAATTCCGGATGTTCACGACGAAAATATTCAAGTACAAATTTCTCGTATAGTCGGCTCATTTTTTGATCGTCTTCAAAAGAACGTTTTGTACCTTTTTTTTGACTATGATTTATGAGCCATTCATCATATATCCAATTGCAAATGTAAATGAGCATTTGGTATGTTGCATTACAACGATTAAAATGGATATTCCAATCCACAAACCGTAAATCTATCGGCTCTACACAAGAAAAGTAGGTCATTAGCTTACGAATTTTTTTCTTGCGTTCATGGGAAACATCCTTGCTTTTTAAAAGAAACGCGAATGTTTGTTTTAGTATTTTATTTAAAAGCGCGTTTTCGGTATATTCTTGAAAAGAACATACAAGCTCTCTTTTTTGAGAACTGATGTTTTTAATGGATTCCGATAGCTCTATTTTGCCATGAGGGCATTTGAGGGATTCTGTTGTATCAATATAATCCCTCAGCAATCCTCGCTTTATTTGAACCGTCACTCCGAGAATTAGAATCTCTGCATATAGGTTATCTATATTGTCGAAAGATTCCGTTTCATCGGATAACGCTTTAAATGCGCCTTCCTTCAAACAGCGAAAGGCGTACGAAAGCATGTGATATATGTTCTTTACGAGAATCATTGAATCGATGCTCTAAGTTTATCGCTCCAGTTCTTCACCTTTTCAGGTTCATCGAACCAATATTCTTTCAAGAGAGGTATGACATCATATTCAACAACTGATTTGAGCCATTCATTATCGATGGTTTCATTTTCACCAAAACAGAAATAACTATGACCTATGCAAAATCCTTCACCAAGAGAATCATCGGCGGCGATTTCCTTATTGAGATTTTTTACACATTCAATAAGACAGTCGTACTTCTCGTTTTCTGCACTTTCACGCCTGCTTTCAAATTGCTCTGAATCAAATGCAGGCTTAACATCAAAAAACGAGAAGCGACGGCGTAAAGCGTAGTCAATCATTGCAATGCTGCGGTCTGCAGTATTCATGAGGCCAATGATGTATAAATTGGAAGGTACGGAGAATAATTCATCTTCGTATAGCAAACGAATTTGCTGGCCGCGTTTATCGTTTTCGATAAGCATGAATAGTTCGCCGAAAATCTTGCTGATGTTTCCACGATTTATTTCGTCGATGATAAAGAAATAGTTGTTTTCTGAATCCTCTGCCGCTGTATTACAAAATTCATAGAACGGACCACGTTTTAGCTTGAATCCATTTCCATCAGGACGGTAGCCCATTATGAAATCTTCATAACTGTAACTTTGGTGGAATTGAATCATTTTTACTCGAGATGGATCTTTTTCACCAATCATCGAATAAGCAAGACGCTTTGCCATGAATGTTTTCCCCACACCAGGAGCGCCTTGTAGAATGATATTCTTTTTTCTCTTAAGCAAACCTGCAAGTGAATCATAGCTGGATTCATCCATAAAGACTTCTTCCAAGAAATCTTCTTTGGAATAGTTAGAGGGCGGCAGTATTGGCGGTTCGATAGGGAGCCTGGAACCATCCGGATCAAAGAATGCTTCCAGTTCTTTTATTATTCCGGAATATTTTGTGATGTCGGTGAGCATCTTCATGGAAAATGCACCCTCGTCTTTCAATTCGTAATTGCAATCGGTATGTGTCCATTGCACTTTTCGACTGCAATAAAAAGAACTTTTGTTGGCGTCATAGGTGTAATCGCCTTGGACTATGCCGCGCCCAATAACTTTTGACATTCCATCTTTTGCATAAACAACATCGCCAATTTTCATTTCGTTTACGAATTGCCAAAAACCGAGAACATCGTTTTTATGAGATGATGTGTCGTGGTTGAAATTCTGCAAGGCTGTTCGATATTCTTCTTTAGTTTTTTAAAGTACTCCAGTCAACAATGTTATCGTAGCCGATGGACATAACTTCATTCTTTTTGTCGTTATTCCAGTTGGTTGCTTTTGCACCAGGAGAGTAAACCCAGTAGCGAACGGTATCAGAATCGTCTAGAGAAAGATCACTTTCTTTCCAATATTTTGATATTTCTCCATCGTATAAAATATGTCCAAAAACTGTACCGAGGTTGCCTGAGTTATTGCATTTAATATCAAATGGTTCAAAGAATTTTTTTGCGGAATCAAAAAAAGAGTTTCTTTCGTAAGGAACCATGAAAATTTTTTCTGCAATCAGTTTACGATGCTTTTCACTTACATTTCCAAAATGTGTTGCAGGTTGATCCAAATATTCAATGGCGTTCATTACAGAATCTGGAGCATTGCTTGTTTTCTTATATGTAAGAAAGTGATGTAACCAGTCGTTTTGGCGAATGCCTGCTTTAGCAATGACACGGTAATCTTCGTATTTATTGTATTTCTTTTTATCGCAGGCGTTTGTGTCACAATATGCAACGATGGTGAAAATCAATTCTCTGATTTCAATAATCGTGGGGTCTTGAGAGTTCTTGATTTCTTGGAATCCTTCACTGGAAGAAGATTTTTCAATGAGGTTGTCTAGAAGTTTTGGACTTATAGAGTATGCTTGATATTTTCTGAGAGCTTCTTGCCCTTTGGCAAGCCAAAAGTCTTCACACGCTATTTTAGCAGCGAGCTTTTTATCTGTTGCAATTTTATTTCTTATCAATTTTTCAAGTTTCTCGTCCATATAAGCCTCTTTTGTCTAATTATACATTTTGTTGCTCAGAATGAGCGCGAAATTTCCTAAAACAGTCTAAATGTATTCTGGCTGTTCGTTCTTCACTTCGTCTACAAACTCTCGCTTCCATGATTTTCCATTAACATTGTCTAGGTAAAAATTTCCAGAGCAGATGAGCCAAATGATTTTGTCAATCTTGTATGGGGTGGCGGTTGTGTCGCCATTTTTTTGCATTTCGTTTGAAATGTCCACGATTGCTTCAAAGACAGCGTAGTCGTCGTGTTCGCAAAATCCCGCTACACTTATAATGTCTTTAAGGTGTACATCTGGCTTAGGATATTCGGAGTAACCTAGCTCTTTGAGAGCGTTGCAGACGAGTGAAAATCCCATCCCCTTGATTCTTGTTGAAATAAGAAGCGGCAAAGCCATCTTGGTTTTGGCGTTGTATCCGAAACTTGCAATGAATCCTCTGAAATCGTTTGCATCTTTGAAGCTTGATAAGAATTTGGCAATGCTTATAACGGCTTCACTCCACCTGAACCAGCAATTTTTAGGTGAATCTGTCGAGGTTACGTTGAATTGCCTACGGAATTCTTTATAGAGTGTATTTGCGTCCCAAGTCTTGATGACACGAGCAACATTGAAGTTGCAAAGAATTTTTTTGATTTGCTTGCGCCGTTCCCTAAACTTTATAACGTTGGGCAACATTTGCTGTGTCTGCGCCGATTCTATAAAGCCTTCGAAAACATCCGCAATTGAAGAAAATCCATTGCGTTCTGGGATGAAATATCTTTGCAATGAAGCTTCTGTAATGCTTGTGGGCAAATGGGCTAGCAAAAATTGATATGCTGTGCTATAAAACTTGGTGTAGGTCATTTTTCCCAAATATACATCATATAACTGTCATAAAATTTCAAAAAAGAAAAAATCTTCTACAGCCCTAGCGCTTTCGCTCTATCCCTGATAGATTCTTTGTATTTCGCTTTGCCTTGTTCGCTCAAGAATGAATTGTCCAGCATTTCTTCCATTGCGGGCACGGCATCGATGGCTTGCTTTATAAAACGTGCGGCTCTTTTTTCGACGACTCCGATTCTCTTGGCGAATTCCATGAAATCTGGAGAACCGTAAAAACCGTTTGCCTCGTAAAAAGGAGTCTTGAAATCGTCTTCGTCCTTGAATAAGTCGAGCGCTGTGCGCGATTGTTCATAGGGAATGTGGAGCGATGTGTTCAACAAGTCGTATGCGGGTGTCAAATCGTAGACATCGGGATTTTCGACGGAATTGCGGAGCGAAAAATTCTTTGCGTGTGCATCGCCGTTACATACAAGATAGTTGAACAAGACTGTCCTGAAAAATACTTCAACGGCAACATCGGCGGCACTTACGTTTTCGCGAATCAGTGAGGCGATTCCTTCGTATGAAATTCCTTTGTATTTGTAGTCGCTGCCGTTTATTTCGGGGACAAGACCCGCAATTTGTGCAAAGTCGCTTTGGCTCAAGCGTTCACCGGCATGTTCGCCAGCTTCGATGACGTCGAAACGCTTGGTAATGTAGACGGGGTCGCCATTTTTGAAGTATAGTAGAGCGGATAATGCAGTCGGAATTTTGAAAAGGACACGTGCCATCAGCATTGTTACGTGTTCGTTGGCAGGAGCGTCTTGATAGTTTTCGTAGTACGGCAACAATGTTGGCTTGAGAATGTGTGTACCACCGCGATCTGTGTTGACTAGTTTTTTGTTTTCTATTTTCACGGAAAACTTTGTCTGAGCACCAGAAATGGAAATTTTCTTGACGGCCCCATCCTTTGCGAATGCGAACTGTGGAATGTCAAAATCCAAGGTTGCGCTAAACCTAGAAACGCCAAATAGCGCCTTTGAACAGGCGCGGCAAAAATCTTGTTCCGTTTCTTTTAGGCAACAGTGGCAGATGCCCATTAGTGGTTCCTTTCTCGTACGGTGACGGCGCCGATTGTTTCGTGATTGGCGAGGTTCGTGAGCATTGCGAATTTGTCTGTGCGCTTAATGCCGAGGCGCTCGCAATAAAAGGCTTTGTTCGCTCCTTCCGGTAACAAACCCTGAAAATATGGGAAAAGGTAAGACGATCTAAACAGGCGTTTCTTTTTCGGCATGTCCAATGCTATGGACGGATTTCGGGACTCCGCATAATTGGAGTCGTATAAAAAAGTGTAGCCTCTGCTGTTTTGCAACAGGTAGCCGGCAAGGATGTTGTTGTAGAACACGCATGCGCTGCGGATTTTGTAGTTATTCATGGGTCACTCTCTCGCTTAAGGTGACCACGAAACCGAGTGGCTTTACCATCTTGTTTAACACATTGATGGAGGGGTTCGCTTTCCCGAGTTCGACGGAGTTGATGGTTCTGGGGGAAACGCCGGAAATCTCGGCCAGATCCTCTTGAGACAGGCCCAGTTTCTTTCGCCGTTCTGTGATCTGCTTTCCGAGATTTTCCATAACTTTGGCTCCAATAACAGTAATTTATTCCATCTGAAATGCGCTGAATCGGCAATATATTGCGTTTTTTGTGTTAAAATATATAATCTGGCCTGATTTGTCAATGAAAATCTGCAAGATATTGCGGATTTTTAGAAATTTCTAAATCGAGGGGTTAATAAATCAGGCCGCTGTAAATTCACCTATTGCCTTCTTATTTATTTTTCCTTTTTAGGATTTTTGAATACAAGACCGCATTGTAAGCACATTAGCGATATGTCTTTCGATGCTCGAATACGGCTGTTTAATATGGTCAAAATTTTTTTAATTCGCGGAATAATTTCTTTGTTTGTTCCTTCTTTCTTTTCCAGTTTTTTGATTTGACATGCGAAAAAACCTTTGCATTTTGGACATGTTAGCTTTGAGGGCATCGCATTTTTATATCCAAAGGAATTCATTATCTTTTTAGCCAGATTTATTCTTTCTGCCTCGTAATTAGAAAGTTTCTTACCTTCTTCATGTTTTTTAAACTCGCAAAAACCATTTTGTATCATAAATTTGGATAAATTATCTGCCTCATGGCTTTCAAGAACATGCTGTTTATCCTCCTTATATTTTTCACGCAAATCTAGGAGCTTTTCGACTTCTGCTTCAGAAATTTTTTGAACAGGTTCATTCTTTTCAAAATAACAGCCAACAACTTTGCCTTTAGGTTTAGGCCTATCAGTCAAATAATCTACAAACGAAGCGCCACATTTAGGGCAACTAGATGAATTCTTTATTTTCATGCCGAATTTTTGCCATATATAACCACACGAAGAACAGTGGTGAGTAATCCTTATGGGTGGCCCATAAATGATACAAGGTTTATTTCTTTGAGGCTTAAATTTGCCTTCACCCTTCTTTGTACCGCACGCATCGCAATACAATGCGTTTTGGGGCAATGTTGCGTGACAATTGGCACATTTGTTACCTTTGTCCGTAGTTTTCTTTATGTTCCCCTGCATATTATGCCTCCAGCATTTTGAAAACGCAGTAATTGGGTTCGTTGTTTTGGAAGTTCCAGGTATGGGTTGAATCTCCCATGCAAAACTCCCTGTCGCTACATTGTTTGCATTGCGGGTTTAATTCCGCTTTATCTTGACGGAAAATTTCAAACCGATTTTTCCAAACATCTACGAAAGAATCTTTATAAATGTTTCCCTGTATTGTTAATTCGTTCCTTTCGATGTCCAGGCATGCTCCGATATCGCCATTTGCCATGACGCTTGCGATTTTAGTTCCCGCTCCGCATTGAAAGTAAAAATCGCGAACCATGTACTCGTATTGCATTCCGAGATAGTGTGAACAACCTAAATTAATTTCCATGTTGTTGCTTGGATTGAATCGGGTCTGTTTAACGAAATCGAGCAGCATTTTGTATTCGTGAGCGTCGAGGAGCATCGATGAGTTCTCTTTTGCTCTGCCGATGGGCTCGATGTTCGCAATTTTCCATGATTCGATTTTCTCATGGCAAAGGAATTCGTATAGGATATCCAGTTCTTTCAAATTTTTTTTGTGGACGACGGTCACAACTTCAGGATATAACCCTGCTTTTTTCGCATTCCGGATACCTGTTAGTGCTTGCTGGAATGCATTTGGGGAACAACGAAAGTTGTTGTGAGTCTCTTCTAGACCGTCCAAGCTGATAGAGATTGTGTCCAGTCTAGCTTTCTTGAACTCTTCACCGACGGTTTCGGACAATAAGGTTCCGTTAGTCGTTATTCCGCAAGAAAAATTTAAATGCTTGGAATAGGCGATGATTTTGAATAGTTCTTTGTTCAAAAGTGGTTCGCCGCCTGTAATGCAAATGAATATCTGTGATGCATCGTATTCTTTGGCGACCTCGTCCAGCACTTTTTGGGCGGTTTCAAAAGGCAAGTAGTTACGGTTTGTGGATAGGCAGCCGCTGCCGCAATGCTTGCATTTTAAATTGCAACAATCGGTCACTTCAAGGAATAAATATGCGAGTTGCGGATTTTTCCACAACTTTCGCTGGTATTCTGCCAACGAGTGCATGTTTTTTCGTTTTGTCGCGTATAAATCTTTCATCATCTATAAATATACAATCGAAAAATGTCAAATTATGACTTTTTTTTAGGCGCTTGGAAAAATTTCGCTTTGACATTTGATGACGTTTGATGTGCCGTGCATAAAAAAGATATTCCAATCAAGTGGGAAAGACTGGTTGTGACAGCGGTTGCAAGGGGCTTCACTTTTTTAGGACGAGAAGGAGGTTCCCGATTAAATCGGGAATGACAGCACAGGGTGTGAATGATAGGTCAGTTTGCTTTTTATTACTTTTCTCCGTATATCTCACCCACGGAGGCTCCTATGCCAAACACACTCCCTGATCCGATGACTGTCCACCCGATTGCTGGTTACGATAAGGAAATTTACGTGAAGCCGACGCTCAAGAATCCGCAGATTATCGTGGGTGATTTCACTTACATTGCCGATAGCAATTTCGAGAGCCATGTGACGCACCTGTATCCGTGGAATGATGATAAGTTAATTGTCGGAAAGTTCTGCCTGATTGCCGCGGGGGTGGAGTTCGTGATGAACGGGGCGAACCACCAGATGAATGCGGTTTCGACGTTCCCGTTCTACACATTGCAAGGTTGGAATATGACTCCACCTGCGAAGGAAAATTTGCCGCTCAAAGGTGATACGGTAATTGGGAACGATGTGTGGATTGGGCAGAATGCGGTGATTTTGCCGGGTGTGCATATTGGCGATGGGGCGATTATCGGTGCGAATGCTGTCGTGGGGAGTAACGTGGAACCTTACACGGTTGTAGCAGGAAACCCGGCGCAGTTTATACGCAATCGTTTCGATGAGGAGTTGACTGCGCTCCTGCTCCAATGGAAATGGTGGGATAAGCCCGTCGAAGAAATTAATGAACTTATCCCGATTTTAACGAACCCGGACTTAGCCTTTGTCAAGGCAAAAATCAAGGAATTCCTTGCAAAACCTTGAGACGGAAGGCTTGCGTTGTCACGGATTGCGGGTTGTGCCTAAAAATATTTCTATATTCTATCTGACGAAACAAGGATAAAAATTAATCCAGAAGAATCCCTTCGACAGGCTCGGGGACCCTTACAAGTTCGTTGAGCTTGTCGAAACGAACTCCTAACCCCTACAACCTATAACCTAAAACCTAATTATGGCCGAACAAAACAAAGCAGAAAAATTCGTTTTCTACATGTACAAGATGACCAAGTCCTATCCGCCTAACAAAGAGGTGCTGAAGGACATTTCTTTGAGCTTCTACTATGGCGCAAAGATTGGTATTATCGGCCAGAACGGTGCCGGTAAGTCGACGCTCCTCCGCATTATGGCGGGTATTGACAAGGAATTCCAGGGCGAAGCTTGGATTGAACCGGGCCGCACCGCAGGCTACTTGCCGCAGGAACCGCAGCTTGACCCGAACTTGACTGTCAAGGAAAACGTGATGCAGGCCGTCGCTAAAAAGCAGGCTGTGCTCGACCGCTTCAACGAAATTTCCATGAAGTTTGCTGAACCGATGGAAGACGACGAGATGAACAAGCTCCTCGACGAACAGGCAAAGCTTCAGGACATCATCGACGCTCAGGACTTGTGGAGCCTCGACCGCAACATTGAAATTGCAATGGACGCTCTCCGCTGCCCGCCGGGCGATTGGCCGGTGACAAACCTTTCTGGTGGTGAAAAACGCCGTGTGGCTCTCTGCCGCTTGCTTCTCGAAGAACCGGATTTGTTGCTCCTTGACGAACCGACGAACCACTTGGATGCCGAAACGGTTGCATGGCTCGAACGCCACCTCCGCGAATACAAGGGCTCCGTGATTCTCGTGACGCATGACCGTTACTTCCTTGACAACGTAACGAACTGGATTTTGGAAATTGACCGCGGTCGCGGCATTCCTTGGGAAGGCAATTACGCCCAGTGGCTTGACCAGAAGCTTGAACGCATGAAGAACGAAGAGAAGGGCGAATCCGATCGTCAGAAGCGTCTCGCTCGCGAACAGGAATGGGTGAAGGCTTCTCCGAAGGCGCGCCAGGCCAAGAGCAAGGCCCGTCTCAAGGCATACGAAGAACTCTTGGCCGAAGATTCCAAGGAACAAATTAAGGTCGCGCAGATCCACATTGCAAACGGCAAGCGCTTGGGCGATGTCGTCATTCAGGCGGAACATTTGCAGAAGGCCTTTGGCGAAAAGGTGCTGTTCGACGATTTGAACTTCAGCTTGCCGCGCTCGGGCATTGTGGGCATTATCGGTCCAAACGGTGCTGGTAAGACAACTTTGTTCAAGATAATCATGGGCCAGGAAAAGCCGGATGGCGGTACGCTCAAGATTGGCGAAACTGTCGAAATCATCAGTATGGAACAGGGCCGCGAAAGCTTGGACGATTCCAAGACGGTTTGGGAATCCATCACGGGTGGCAATGACGAAATCTTGGTGGGCGACCGCAAGATGAATGGCCGTGCTTACTGCGGTCTCTTCAACTTCACGGGTGCGGCTCAGCAGAAGAAGCTTTCGCAGCTCTCCGGTGGTGAACGCAACCGCGTGCTTATGGCAAAGAACTTGCAGAAGCCGGGCAACCTCTTGTTCCTCGACGAACCGACGAACGATTTGGATATCGAAACGTTGCAGGCTTTGGAACAGGCTATCCTCAAGTTCGCAGGCTGCGCCGTGATCATCTCGCATGACCGCTGGTTCCTTGACCGTATTGCAACGCACATCCTCGCTTACGAAGGCGATTCCAAGGTGGTGTGGTTCGAAGGCAACTGGAGCGAATACGAAGCCGATCGCCGCAAGCGCCTTGGCGAAGACGCTGACAATCCGAAGCCGATTAAGTACAAGACTCTTACGAGACAGTAATAAAAAAGGCGGCCATCGAGCCGCCATCTTTGTTTAAAACGCCCACCAAATGCCGAGTCCTCCCAAAGCCGCCATGCCTAGGCCACCACCAATCATTGCTCCTGTTTTACCGTGATAGTCTTCGTCATACAGCATTTCAAAGCCAAAACCAGCCCAAAGAAGTCCAAAAAAACAAAAACCAATCGAATATATGCCTACGACAAACTTTAGCGGATTGGAATTGTTCTCTGGAGTTTCTTCTGTTGTAAAATCCGAAGCTGCCATGCTTCGATCTTCTTGCATCTTTAGAACAAGCGGTGGAGTAAGTGACACCGCAAAAGAGCTTGAAACAAGCAAAGAAAGACTTAGAATAATTGCAGTTAAAAATTTCATGAGTGGAATATAACTATTTTAAATTTGATAGAAAATTCCCCTTCATAAAAGGGGATTATTTTGGTCTGAAGATTCGTCATCTTTGTCATCTGATTTTTGTGGACTTGGTGGCGTATAAATCACATATGCTATTAAGCAAATAAAGATTCCAAAAATACCTATGAGTATAAATGCAAAAGCATGACGAGCAATGAAATCAAGAAACCAAGTGAAAATTCCTAAGATAAAAGCTATTGCAAAGAATCCTCCACAACCGAGAACTGCTTTTTGTGGAGCTTTTTGAATTAGAGAGAAAAATACTGCAATGCCAAATGCTAGCAGAAAAAGGGGGAACATTTTGATCATTTGGTTTGTTGCAGCATTTGCCATAACAGAACCCAAATTTGCGTTTGCTTCATTTGCAAAGATAATAGCGTGGGCTAGCAAAATAATTAAAGGTATCTTGTGCATGTAGTTCCCCGCATAAAATGAAGTGTTTCCCCAAAAGTCTTTAATTTCGAATATATCATTTTTTAAGTAGATTCACAAATGAAATAGATGCTTTTTCCATGTTCTTGGAGAAGTTTATTCGTATAAGAAGATGCCGGAACAGAGTCCGGCATGACAATGCAATGGATTGAGCATTTCTTATAACATCCGATCGCTAAAACTCAATCTTCTCCGGGAACGCTTCTGTTCGCATGATTCCCCACATCTTGTCGATGTAAGAGAGCGTGTAGAATTGCTCGTAGTAGTGGTAGTAAAAAGCGCCCTTCATGGTCGTGGAATAGACTCCGTTTTCTTTTGTCAGGAATCCGAGTTTTTGCGCTAACCAAAAATCAAAACCGTACATTTTTTTCAGCGACACGCCAAAGAAATGCTCGAATTTCTTTTCGTCCAGTTGCATGCTGTAAAGTGTCCAGAACAGGTAATACACCATCCTCTGCCTTGGTGTGAAGCGGATGGTCAATGAGGTCGGCAGCTTGTCGCTGTCAATCCTCTTGCAGTATTCCTCTACGGAGAAAGTGTTTATTTTGAATTGCTTTTGAAGGAGCGTCGTGGCGGAACATCCGAATCCGAGGAAGCTGTCGCGGGTCATGGAGGAATATTTGGCTTCCTTCTTGTTCGAAAAAGTCCAGATGGAACTGCGGTGGTATCCCTTCTCGTTGAAGTAGGCGGTGATTCGGTCCAATAGCTCCTTCTTCTGTTTTTTCGGCATCGTTTTCACTTTGCTTTTAGTAAAAGAGAAATCGATAAACGGGTAAATTGCCACGTGGTTTGCACCGCTTTCGAATGCTGTATCCACGTCCGCTTTGATATCTTCGTAAGTCTGGTCGGGGAGCGCGAAGATGAAGTCCATGGAAACCGTTTCGAAATCTACGGTGCTCAAGGCTTCTTTTAATTTGTTTGCGTCAACTTTCTTTCGTCCGAGAATGTTCTGGTATTTTTCCTGGAACGATTGGATGCCTATGCTGAGTTTTGTAACGCCCGCATCTTTCAGTTTTTGGAGTGTCTTGATATTTACGTTGTCTGGATGCAGCTCAACGCCGACGCCTTCGGTCACAGTAAAATGTTCCTGGATCGCTTCTATGATTTCGCCGATTCTATCTGCGATTAGGGCGGGTGTGCCGCCGCCAAAATACAGGCTGGTCGTTTCTTTCTTGCCTTTGTATTGACCGCCGACCTTGTGGATTTCCCTTATCAGCGCGTCTATGTAGCGGTCGCACAGTTCCTTGTTATAGATTGTCTTGCAATAGGGGCAGAATGTGCAGATGCTCTTGCAGAAAGGGATATGGACGTAGAGGCCGAGATTCTCGCATTCCTCGAAGGGGAGAAAATCGTCGTATTCGTTTTTGAATAAAAAAGGCTTAAAGGATCGGGTCAGCCACGCTCTAGTTAAGGTCGTTCTCAAACTCATTCAAAAAACTCTCGTTGGCCTACACGTACTTGAGGTATGTCCTTACCGCTTCGAATGCGATTCTTAAATTGCCCCTGAAAAGCAGGGTGTATTCTGCGACAAAGAAGTAACCGCATTCCTCGCAAAGTCCCGGAACGTCGATGCACCTTCCGCATACTGAAATCTTGCCGTCTTCGATGACCAGGCACTGGTAGCATGGGGTGGGGAAGCTGTTGTTGACGAGGTACGGGAGGGAGGCCTTGAGATTGAATATCGGGTACCCTTGATCCATCATCTGCAAGATGGTATCTGCAATCTGCTGCTTTTCTTCTTTGGACAGGAAAAGGTTTCTCGTATCGGGATAAGGTGTGTGGAAATTGAACGAGACCGCCCTCACGTTTTTCGTGTCCTTCGCAATCTGGCAGACATCCCGCACGGCATCCTTGTTTATCTGGTTGATGGCCATGTAGAAGCAGATGTTGTCTGTGGTGGCGTTCTTGACATTCTCCATGATGGTGTCGAATGTATTGCCTCTGATGGCATTGTGGCGTTCCCTGTCGCCGTCAAGGCTTAGCAGAATCAGGTCCGCTTCGGGCAAGTCGATGGGCTGTGTTCCGTTAGTGACCACGTTGACAATCATGAAGCCCATTCTTTTGGCTTCGATGACTAGGTCCCTGACGGTCAAATCGCCGTCTCTCCACAAGAACGTCTCGCCGCCGCAGAAGAATAGGATTCGGGCGCCCATGTCGTATAGGGTCTGCATCTCCTTTTTGATTTGGGTGTAGGGATGCATTATCGAAGTGATGTTGTTGACGGAGCAGTGCTTGCATTTCAGGTTGCAGCGGTCGGTTACAATGACGGTGCCTAGAATCGGATCTTTCTTTTTGAAGAGGACTGTCTTGAGCCAAAAGTTGGCAAAGTAAAAGAAGGACGAAATCTTCATTAAAAATTTCCTTTGACAAAATTTCTTTTTTACCAAATTAGTAATGATATTATAAAAAAATGTGCCTTTCGGGATTGATTTCGTGATTTTTGAGAATTTTTACGTCAATTTCGGAAAAAATTGCTTGTTTTGACGTAAACTTTTAAATAAAGTAATCGATTTTACGCTTTAAAAACAAAATTTTATTCTTCACAGCGACTTTTATGGGAAAAAAAGTGTTTTTGATGAGAAATTTGTGTGCTGAAAAGTACGTTTTGCCTCAAAAAAGAACGTTGAATTACAGACAACGTTGAAAATTTACGTAAAAAAGAGATTTTTTTTTCTTGTTTTGACGTAAAAAACGACGTTTTTTCAAAATCAAGCTTTTTGACGCGCCTTTTACATCGTTAATCTCTGCTTTCATGATGATTAAATTATCTTTTGTAAAGTCCTTATATTTTTTCAATTCCCGACCGCCAACTTCTGACTTCCTACTGCCTACTAATATGCTCCACGTTTTTAAACACGAACTTCGTTTGATTTTCAGGGATCCGCGCTTCTGGATTCCGTTCATCATCCCGCCGGTGATTCTTGCGGCAAGCCAGGCAATTGCGGTGTCGCGTTACGGTGGCGAGATTATGCAGGGCATGGAAAGTTACATGATGCTTTTGCTCGGTTGCCTGATGGCCCCGATGGGGGCGCCTTTGGCTGGCGATTCTTTTGCTGGCGAGCGCGAGCGCAATTCGCTGGAACTTTTGCAACTTTCTCCAATTGCGCCTGCGAAACTCTTTTGGGGCAAACTGTTTGCGATTCTCCCGTTCCCGCTGGTGTTTGCGCTTTTGGCGCAGCTTGGTTACTGGTTCTCGCATTCCGAAATTACGGTAACTGCGGCGGTGGCTTCGATGCTTGGAGCACTTTCGGCGGTGCTGTTGACAACTGCGTTTTCTCTGATGGTTTCGCTTCGTGTTAAAACCGTCCGTGCAGCGACCCACATGACGCTCTTTTTCATTATTCCGCTTCTGTTGCTTGTGCAGCTCGGTCACGAAGCTTTTTTACAGAGTTTGTTTGTGCCGCTTGTGACGCTTGCTGTGTCGGTTATGGTTAGCCTTGCTGTTACTTTTGCGGGTATGAAGAAATTTGTTAGTTTGTAGTCCCCGAGGATGTTCCAATGCATTATTTAATTGTGCCTGGTTATAGCAATTCTGGTCCTGAACATTGGCAGACTTATTGGGAACATAGTCTCCCTAATGCAACTCGCGTTCAACAACGTAATTGGGAACATCCTACCAAGGCAGAATGGGTCGAAGTTCTCGACAAGACGCTAGCATACCTCAAGTCCGATACGATTCTTATTGCACATAGCCTTGGTGTTGCTACGACTGTATTTTGTTTGTTGAAAAATGCAGCCGCGGGAAGGTTGCCCGCCAATGTCAAGGGGGCGTTTTTAGTTGCGCCTGCAGATATTGATGCGATTGATATTGTGGATGACTTTGCTCCGATGCCCCTTGAAAAATTGCCGGTACCCTCCTGTGTTGTAGCGAGTCGGAACGATGAATATGTGACTTTTGAACGCGCGAATTTATTTGCAAAATCCTGGGGGTCAATGTTTTTTGACGTCGGGTGCTGTGGTCACATTAATGCGCTTTCTAATCTCGGTGAATGGCCTGAGGGTCGTAAACTCTTGACTGAGTTCGAAAAAACGTTGTAAAAAGGAGAAGGCTCCCGCAATTAGCGAGAGCCTTCAAAGTCGAGTAGTTATAAGCCGGGTTCTGTACTCCAATGTTGCCATCGGAGCGATGACCATCTCTCTGGACGAATCGTTACCGACCGCCTCAAGCGACCTACCCGGATATCCAGCTGGCACGGGCCGCACCAGGTTCTTTCGAACGGAATCCTGCTTGGTCTTGCACCGGATGAGGTTTACCATGCCACTCCTGTCGCCAGTCGTGCGGTGAGCTCTTACCTCGCCGTTTCACCCTTACCCGCATTGCTGCGGGCGGTCTATTCTCTGCTGCACTTTCTGTCGCGTTACCGCGCCTGGACGTTATCCAGCATCTTGCCCTGCGGTGCCCGGACTTTCCTCCAGCTTTGATTGCTCGCAGCCGGCGGCCATCCGCTACCCAGCCAAAATGTAGAAATTCATTAAGAAATATGCAAGATAGTGGAGCGTTCTAATTCCTGAGTTACTAGGGCGGTTATGCCGCATTTTTGCGTTGTCATACGTCTAGTTTCGCTTTTTTGCATGACTTATCTAAGTCTTGCCAATAGCCTACTAAGTTCTAATAACTAAAGACTAGTAACTAAGTTCTAAGCTCTAAGTTCTGCCAACTATTTTTGTATATTATCTCCGTGAAAAAAATATTGTTTAGTTTGTTTTGCGTTGTGTCTGCAGCATTTGCCTCTGCGGATGCTGTTTCTGTTGATTCTGCAATTTCTCCTACAACCGAAATCGGCTCGGATTCTGCTGCAACTGATGCGGTGGATTCAAATGCCGTGTTCCGCGTAGATGAAATTCGCTATAAGATTGGCGATGCCTTTGACGATTCCAAGGCCCATACGAAGTACGATAAGTGGGCGTATGACATTTTGAACTGGGTCCATATCGAAACGCGCGAGGTGACGGTCCGTAAGCTTTTGCTTTTTGATAAAGGTGACGTTGTCAATCTGAATTTGTTGCTCGAAGCAGAGCGGTTCTTGCGCAGCCAGAGGTTCCTTTCGGATGCCAATATTACCATGTCTAACGAAGATGGCAAGAATATTGTAGATGTCCAGACGAGCGATAACTGGACACTGACCATTCTTACAACTTTAGGTTTTTCGGGAAGTGAGTGGAGCTATGACAACCTGGTTTGGGGTATCGGCGTTCAGGAAAGCAATTTCCTTGGGCTTGGTCAAAAGCTCGGTTTTTACTTTGGACATGACGAGTTCCGCGACATGTGGCAGTTGGAATATGGCGACCCGCATTTCCTTTTCCGCTACAACCATTTAGACCTTTTGTACAGCTACAATACGGATGGTTACTTGGCAAGCTGGAAAATGTATGTGCCGTTCCTCAGCCGTAGCGTGAACCAGTGGGCATACACACTTGAGGGCTTGAAGAACAAGCGTAATGTCTTTTATTATGGTCGCGGCGAGCTCCCGTCGGGTGCAAAAATTTACGATTACACGCATAATAAGGCGTTCCTCAAGCAATTAGAAATTGCCCGTAAGGATCCGGACAATAAGAAAAAGAGCGACCGCCAAATCGATTCGATTGCAACGGATAAATACCTCAATTCCTTATCTCGTTACAATGGGAAAAAATCTGTGAAGCTTATGGCAATTGAGGATTTTATTACCGATTCCTTGAGCTTTAGATTCGGCCGTTCTTTTGGTGGAACGCAACGCAAAATCTACTTGGGAGCGACCTATGATTACTTGCGTGAAACTGCAAATGAAGGTCGAGTATTGCCTTATGCGTTCATGTATGGTGACGACGTGTATGCTGTTGATTCCACAAGCGCTGTGAGCGAATGGACTCAGGACCGCAAGGATTCACGCCTTGGCCTGTATATCATGTACTCTAACTTGCGTTATGAAAAAATCAAGAATTTCCACAATGTCAGATGGACTGAAGATATAGATAAAGGTTTTTCTGTCAAGGCTCAGCTTTCTAAAAATTACGAACAGCTTGGCGCTGGCAATAACGATATTCGTCTAGATTTTTGGACAGACCTTTATCTGGGGCGCGACAATCATCATTTGACTTTGAAGTCGTACATGTATTTTTATTTGGATCATGGAAAGCGTCATGATTTTTATGGCCGTTTAAATGGCGAGTACATTTTCCATCCGAGTACGCGTTTTTCAACAGCGTTGTCGGGACTTGTGGATTTGTATGATGATGCCAAATTGGGTTACCAGTTGACGCTTGGCGGCTCTGATGGCTTTGTTGGATTCCCGACAGGTTTTTACGCCGGGCAAGCTCGCGTTTATGGCAATCTGGAACAGCGTTGGTTCCCCGATTTTGAAATTTTGACGCTGGCGCCTGTTGTGGTTGCGTTTGGAAGTGTGGGTGAGACGGCGTCGTCGATTAAGGATATTAGGCGTAAGGATTTGATTTATGTGGCAGGCTTTGGCATCCGCTTGGCTCAGACAAAGTCAATTACTCGTTTGATCAATAAGATTGACGTGAGCATCCCGCTGAACGGTGTGCTTAAGGGTAAACCTCATTACTCTGTGACGACATCGTACACATTGTAATTTTGTAGATAAACTTTTTGAAGGTGTTTGAATATGGCAACGGAAGAAGAAAAAAATCAAGTCGAGGCTGCCCGCGAGAAACGTCGAAAAATGGCTCGCGAAGTCAAACGCATTTTTATGCGTGTCGAAATTATCATTGGCATTATTGCCATGATTGTAGGCGCATGGCTTACGGTTCTCGTTTGGGACGAAGGATATTTCCCGGGGGCGTTAATGCTTGTGTTGACAGGCTGTATCAACGTGTTCCTAGCGGCAAAGGAACTCATCAACCCGACCGACCACATTTTCCATTGGCAGGCAATTTTCTTTTTGATTGTGCGCCGAGCCATGTTCTTTTTGAACGTTGTCTTGATTGCCCTTATTGTGGGGACGATGACGCGCTTGCTTTAAGCGGATGCGCGTGGCGTGCTAATGAACGCCATCTTCGTTAGCCGAAGGCTTTTCGTTATACCAAGTTTGAATTTTTTCTTTGGCGGTTTCGCTGAACGCGGAGCCGTCTTTTAATATGTGTTCGGCGCGTTCGAGCGTTTGCGAAATGAGCTCCTGGTCGTGAATCCAGTCGAACCAGCGGAATACCCAGGCTCCGCTTTGCTCGTTGCCTTCGAGGTTCCCGGCACCGCGCGTCTTGAGGTCAAGTTCCGCGATTTCGAACCCGTCTTCAGTGGCGGCAAATTGCGAGAGGCGTTCCATGCTTGTTTCGGCGGCTTCGCCTTCGGGCGTCATCAAGAAGCACCAGGCTTCTTGATTGCCACGGCCTACGCGGCCGCGCAGCTGGTGGAGCTGCGCTAGACCGAATCGGTCTGGCTGGTCGATGACCATGAGATTTGCGGCAGGGACGTTCACGCCGACTTCGATAACGGTCGTCGCAACTAGAATCTGGATTTCGCCTGCTGCAAATTGCTTGATTATTTCGTCTCTTTGCGTATCGTCCATTTGGCCGTGGACGCCTGCAACTTTGAGTTTTGCAATGTTTTCGTCGGTGTGGCCGAAGGCCGCGATAAAGGCACGCATTTCGTTCACGATGTCATCGACACTGCGGGCGCTTCCTTCGTTTGCTGCGGAGTCCGCAGAACCGCCTATGGAATTGCTAGAGGAACTGCTCGCGGAGCCAGCCGAAGCGTCGGCGTTTACGCGGCTTGCAATCCAGTAGCAGAGATTTCCGCCGGCGGCTTCATTGCAGATAAACTGCTTCATCGATTCGCGCTTTGCGGCGTTCACGAGGCGCGTCTTGATGGGCTTGCGTCCTGCCGGCTTTTCCTTGATGCTGATGACTTTCAAATCGCCATATAGCGTCATCGCGAGGCTTCGCGGAATCGGCGTAGCGCTCATCACGAGCATGTCGGGGTAGTCGCCTTTGGCGAGTAGCGCTTCGCGCTGGCTCACGCCGAAACGGTGCTGTTCGTCGATAATCACGAGCCCGAGTTTTGCAAAGAAAACGTCCTTGCTAAAGAGGGCGTGCGTGCCTATGACGACGTTGCAAAGCCCCATCTGGAGTTCACCGAGAATCACTTTCTTTTCGGCGGCGGGAGTTGCCCCGACAAGCAGATGCACGCGGATGCCTGCCGCATCAAAGAACGGCTTGAGTGACTTGAAATGCTGACGTGCGAGAATATCTGTCGGGACCATCAGTGCGCACTGTTCGCCTGCTCCGCAGACCGCCATAATGGCGAGCATGGCGACGACGGTCTTTCCGCAGCCCACGTCGCCCTGCAACAGTGCGTGGAACTGCTTTTTTCCATTGAGACCGTCAATGATTGTATTTAGCGCCGCGTCCTGACCTGCGGTCAGTTGGAACGGGAGGCGCGCTTTCGCCGCCATCACGTTCCCCAAATCAATCTGGCGTTCATGCCCGCGAATCTTTTGATTTTCGCGGCGCTTCACCATGCGCAGGCAAAACGGCAAAAGCTCCAAAATCTTGAGTTCGCGTTTCGCTTTGTAAATGGAATCGAAATCCTTCGGCATGTGGAGCGCACGGAGATTATCCATCACAGGCGCAAAATGCAAATAGTCAGTGAGCTCGCGCGGGCACGCGTTTGGGAGTGTGAGTCCCGGAAAGTTGAAAATTGTTTTGTACAAATTGCGGAAGAACCGCTGTTCCATCTTCGCTTCTCGGCAAACTTCACTAATCGGGTAGACGGGGAGAATTTGTCCGTTAAACGCTTCACCTTCGTCGAACGGCTGCATGTCCGGGTGTACCAGTTGCAGCCCGCGGTACGAACCGACCGTCCCTGAAACAAGCCAACGCGTTCCCGGTTTCACACGGTTTGCGATAAATCTTGTGCCGCGGAAAAATAAAAGCGAAATCTCGGCGGAACCATCCGTGAGGACAGCCATAAAGCGCGACATGCGTCCTTTAACAATCCCCGCTCGCGTGATAATCCCAATCACGACCGCGCGGTCACCATCGTGCAAATCCGCAATCTTTGAAACCTTGGTCTGATCAAGATAGGTACGCGGAATGTTGTATAAAAGATCGGCTATGGTGCTTAAGCCGGACTTGTTCAGCTTTTCAAGTCTCTTGGGGCCAAGTCCCGGCAGGCTCGATAAATCCATTTAGTTGCCTGCTTTCTTTTGTTCTTGTTGAGCCTTGGCTTCTTCTAAACGCTTGCGAGCCTTGTCGCGCGCTTTGTCGCCAACGATGTTCATATTCTTCCAAGTAATCAACTTGACCGGTTTCCCGTCTTTGTCCTTGAAGCCGAAATTCTTCGTGTCGATAGCCTGGACGGCTTTGTTGAGGCTTGTGATGATGTTGTTTATGTTTTCAACAAGTTCCTTGGATTGCAAAAGCGTCTCGGAATCGATACCCTTTTCGATGTTCGTAATAACGTCGTTTGTCTTTTTTGCGTTTTCAGTAAGCGAAAGGACAACGGAATCGACGAGCGTGATTTTTTCGTTTGCAACCGTCGTGACCGTCTTTATGGCTGTATCCGCTTGGAGGGCGGTCTTGGAGAGCGCCTTGGTCGACGAATTCATTTGCCTGAACAGCTTGTTCATCTTGGGACCGAGTGCGCCGACCGTCTTTTCGGTGTGTGCGAAAATATCTTCGATGGAATGCATCGCTTCTTCGTAGATTTCCGGGGCGGACTTGTGTGAGGAATCTCCCTGGGCGAGCAACATAATCGTTTTTTGCACGGCGTCGAGTTGTTCGTTGACATTTTCTATCAAGCGCAAAGTTTCTGCGATGCCCGGTTCAAAATGCCCCTGGAATACGTGGTTTTCTGGCATGAGCATTCCCGTCTTTGACGGAATGATTTCGAGACGGCGTTGCCCCATGAGCGCGTAGTTTACGTTGTTGAATTGCGTGCCTTCACGGAGCTTGAGCGGTTCGGTAAAGTGGATGACGACGCGGGAACGGTCTTTAAGCCAGGTGACGCTGCCGATAGTGCCGATGCGGTACCCGCGCAAAACGACAGGGTCTTCGGGTTGCAACGAACCGAGTTCCTTGAAATCGACGATTGCCGTCTGGTGCACGTTTTGGTGGGCTTCCCACATGCCCAAAGCGATGCCTCCAAAAATGCAGGCGAAAACAACCAGTGAAATGTAGCCAAGCGCTCTGTCCGAAAGTTTCATATTTTGAAAATAGAAAATTCTGCCAACTATATTGACGATTAACAACCAACAATCAATTAATTGCTATCAACTAGTAACTATTAACTAGTAACTAAAGACTATTAACTAGTAACTAACAACTAATAACTTTTTTTACTACATTTATTCCGTCTAAAAAATTTTCCATAAGGACATTCAAAATGGCTAAAACAGAATCCAAGAAGAAAGTCGTCCTCGCTTACAGCGGTGGACTTGACACCTCCATCATCATTCCTTGGCTCAAGGAAACCTACGACGTCGAAGTGATTGCATTCGCAGCCGACCTCGGCCAGAATGACTTCCCGAACGCAAAGGCTCTCGAAGAAAAGGCTCTCAAGACCGGTGCTTCCAAGTGCTACGTTCTCGACCTCAAGAAGGAATTCCTTGAAGAATACGTTTGGCCGACCGTTCGCGCCGGTGCAAAGTACGAAGGCACTTACCTCCTCGGTACGTCTTTCGCTCGTCCGCTCATCGCTAAGTACCAGGTGAAGATTGCCGAAAAGGAAGGCGCTTACGCTGTGGCTCACGGTGCTACCGGTAAGGGTAACGACCAGGTCCGTTTCGAACTCACCTACGCTGCTCTTAACCCGAAGCTCGAAGTCATCGCTCCGTGGAAGGACCCGCGCTGGACATTCCATAGCCGCGAAGACGCTATCGACTACGCCGCTGCACACAAGATTCCGCTCAACGGCATCAGCAAGAAGAAGATCTACTCCGAAGACGGCAACCTCTGGCACCTCTCTCACGAAGGTGGCGTCTTGGAATTCCCGGAACAGGAACACAAGTACGAATTCCTCAAGCACACCAACACATATGAAAAGGCCCCGAACAAGGCTGACCACGTGACGATTTCCTTCGAAAAGGGCAATCCGGTGGCTATCAACGGCAAGAAGATGGGCGCTGTTGAACTTCTCGAATTCTTGAACGAAATTGGTGGCAAGAACGCTTGCGGTCTTTTGGACATCGTCGAAAACCGCCTCGTCGGCCTCAAGAGCCGCGGTGTTTATGAAACTCCGGGTGGCACGCTCCTTTACAAGGCTCACGAATGCCTTGAACAGCTCGTGCTCGATAAGGAAACTTTGTTCGAAGCCCAGAAGATGTCTATGACATACGCAAACCTTGTCTACAATGGCCAGTGGTTCACTCCGCTCCGCCAAGCAATGGACGCCTTCTTCAACGAAGTCAACAAGGTCGTTACTGGTGACGTGACCCTCAAGCTTTACAAGGGCAACATCATTCCGGCTGGCATCAAGAGCCCGTACAGCTTGTACGACATGGGCCTCGGCGGCTTCACGGACGTTGACATGTACGACCAGAAGGATGCAACGGGCTTCATCCGCTGCTACGGCCTCCCGCTCAAGACTCGCGCTCTCTTGCTCGGCAAGAAGACGAACGTCGACTTCGGTGGCGTTCCGAGCCTCAAGAAGTAATTTTCTTGACTATGTCACCCCGGACTAGTTCCGGGGATCGTCTTTTCCCGACTCATCCGAGCCGGGATTTTTTTCATCAATTTTTTTTACTTTAAAAAAATACGATAGAGCAACCAATGTAAGAATCGTACACGGAACAACGAATAAAAGCTCATCTCTTGACATGGGCTTTTTGGGAATGTTGCCAATTCCATATTGATTGCAAAAAGTTATAATACCTACAATAAATGAAACAATAAATAACCGGCATAAAAAAGATTTCATATAAGGCGCTCTAATTTATCTATGACATTATGAATGTGTCTATTTTAAACTTCAATTAAAATTTATACGCGTATCCGACTTGCCACAGCACCGTCGGTTCGTCGTGCTTCATGAAGTAGTGGAGCGGAATCCCTAGTTGCGTGAATATTCCGTAAATATTTGCTCGTATTTCGGCAGAAATGTCGAGCGATTCTTTGTAGTTGTACGAACGTACGTATTTTACTTTGTTAGCTCTGTTCAGTGCCTTGTGGTAGCCGTTCGGGGCTTTTGCAAATGCGTATCCGCTTCCGATTCCTGCGTCAATCGAAAACGGCAATTCGCGGAAAAACCTCCATGTAAAACTTCCGCGGAAACCAATCCAATATTCATCCGGTTGCAAGTGGAATCCGCCGCCCATTGCCTTGAAAAAGAGGTTCTTGTATCCAACGCCGGCGTTTAACATGATAGGAGTCGGTCTGCCGGCCGAAATGCCTGCTTCAAATTGCCAGGGCGAATTATGCGTGTTTTCTGCGGCGAACGCAAATCCTGCGAAAATCGTAATAATGAGGGCGAGGACTAGGCTTCTAGGTGACATATCCGTAATAATAGTAAACCAAAATTATACGTAACTCGTTTTTTTCCTAAAAAAATGTTATCTTTAAGCCAAACAAAAGGTCTATGGGAAAGAAGGACCATAAACAAGGAAGGAATATGAAAAAGTCATTATTCGCAATCGGATGCGCAGCTCTTATTTCTGCATCGACGGCATTTGCCGATGGGGGCATGTTCGAAGCTTGGCTCCCTGAAAACATGACGGCTGACGTGGTTGCTGCTGTGAAGTTCACACGCATGCAGTTCAGCAACTGGAAGCTCGAAGACGGTACGTCTTCGTACACGTGGCTTTTCAGCTACGATGCTGACCTTAAGAACCACTGGAGCGTTGTGGACTGGCGCAACAAGCTGAACCTTGCTCTCGGCTACACCTGGACGGACGGCCTTGGCAAGCGCAAGTCTTCTGATAAGATTTTCTACGAAACAATGGCTGATTTCAACGTTTCCGAAAAGATTAAGCCGTATGTTGGCGCCCGCTTCGAATCTCAGTTTACGAGAGGCTATGACTACAGCGAAGACGAAGATGGCAACGAAATCAAGACGACCATTTCGCACTTCATGGCTCCGGGCTATGTGACTCAGATGGCTGGTGTCGGCTACTTCCCGAACGACAACTTCTCTACGCGCCTTGCTTTTGCAAACCGCATGACGATTGTGAATGACGATTCCGATACATACGCCTATGCCGATGACAAGGACACAAAGAAGGTTGAAAAGTTCAAGGATGAACCGGGTCTTGAAAGCATCACTGAGTTCAAGTATGCATTCTCCGACATCGTGAATTTCAAGAGCCGTCTTTGGGCTTTCGTGAACTTCAAGGGTTTTGACCAGATTGATGGCCGTTGGGAAAACCTTCTTGTCGTCTCCCTTTCTCCGCTTTTTGAATTCCAGGTTGGTTACGATATCGCTTACGACAAGGACCTGGATGAAGATTCCCAGCACAAGAACATGATTCTCGTCGGTGTGACCTGGCGCTGGTTCTAATTTGGAATCAAATTCAAATTACTTAAGGGAACCGCTTCGGCGGTTCTTTTTTCTATCTTTGTTCATGTAAAAATAAAGAGGTTCCTATGGCTATTACTGTTGTGGATTACAATGCTGGCAACTTGACGTCGGTGATGAATGCGCTCAAGTTCATTGGTGCAGACGCTAAGGTGAGCCGCGATCCCGATGAAATCTCGAAGGCGACGCGCTTGATTTTCCCGGGTGTGGGCGCTGCCGCATCTGCCATGGAAACCTTGACCAAGACTGGAATCGGCGAGGCCATCAAGGCGGTGGTCAAGGCTGGAAACCCGGTGCTTGGCATCTGCATTGGTTGCCAGATTATTCTTGAAGAAAGCGAAGAAGACGGTGGCGTCAAGACGCTTGGCCTCATCCCCGGACGCGCGGTGCGTTTCAAGGATGAACCGGGGCTCAAGATTCCGCACATGGGCTGGAACCAGGTGAACTTCACGCGTGAACACCCGATTATGAAGGGCATCCGCAGCGGTTGCGATTTTTACTACGTGCATTCCTATTACCCGCAGGTTCCGGCAGAATATTCCTTTGCCGAAACGACTTACGGTACGCAGACATTCACGGGGCTCTTGGGTAAGGATAACTTAATCGCAAGCCAGTTCCATCAGGAAAAGAGCGGTGAAGTGGGCCTTGCCATGCTCAAGAACTTCTGCGATTGGAATATTTAGTAGGCTTTATAAAGTAAACTATAGAAGGTGCGGGCGTTTGCCCGCCTTTTTTCTTTTACCCAAAGCAATCCATAAACCAATAACTAATAACTATTGACCAATAACTATTGACCAATAACTAATGACCAATGACTAATGACCAATGACTAATGACTAATGACTAATGACCAATGACTAACAACCAACTTCTAGTATCATAAAATTTTGGTTTTTGTAAAATTTTCTGAAATCTGCTAAAATTTGGCTTAAAATAAGCATTGGAGTATCATAGGCTATTGTTTTGAATAATAAATTAATATATATTTAGTGCAATGAAACCGGTAACGGAATACGAAGATTACCGCATGTATATGCAGGATTATTACAACGAGCGCAAACGCGTCTCGTCGTTTTCGTGGCGTGAATTTACGCGAGCTTCGGGATTCTCGTCTCCGACTTATCTTAAACTGGTGTGTGAAGGCAAAACCCGTCTTTCTCCACAAGGGGCCGAAAAGGTCGGTGAGGCCATGAGCCTGGCCGGCTTTGAACTTGAATATTTCAAGACGATGGTTACATATTGCCATGCTAAGACGGACCAGGAGCGCAAAATAGCATACGATGCCATGCTTGAGTTGGCGGCAAATAACAAGGTCAAGATTGTTGATGGCGATGCGTTCAAGTATTTTGAATCGTGGGTGCATCCGGTTGTGAGAGAGCTTGCGCCAGTGATGCCGGGGGCGACTCCTGGGGATATTGCCAAGCGCTGCTGGCAGGGCGTGACGGCGGGAGAGGTTCGCGAATCGCTCGACTTTATGGTCAGGGCTGGCTTGTTAAAGAAAAATGGCGATGCCTATGTGCAGGCCGACAAGCATCTTAAAAGTTCATCAAATGTAGTTTCTGTGGCGTTGCGTACCATGCACCGTGAAATGGCCTGCTTTGCTCAAGAAGCTATCGGCCAATTCCTTTCATCGGAACGCAACTTTACGGGGCTTACCATGGGAATTTCTGCCGAAGATTACAAACAAATTTTGCTGGAACTTGATACTTGCCGCAAAAAGATTGCACAGATTGCCTTGAATAGTCGCGGGACCGAACGAGTTTACAGATTAAATTTGCAATTGTTTCCACTCACGTGGGGAGAGAATAAGGATGATGCTTAATAAAACCGTTAATGTTACGACATGTGCATTTTTGCTTATTGCCGCTGCGTGTACTGAACACAATGATTCGGCGGGGATTACGGAGGAGGGGAATCCGATTGCCGAAATAAGCAGCTCGTCTATCGCGTGGCCGGAGAGTAGCGCTGATTTCGGGCGTTACAAGTTTGACTTGTGGAATGGTGCTAGCGGTGCAGCCCGTGTAAATGTTGGTAACAATGCCGGCTTTTGGTATGGCGTTGACGACGAAGAGGAGGGCGGCTCGTCTTTAATCCATTTCCCGGTTCCCGTTGTGAATGTGGACTCTTTGAATAATGTGGCGTCGGTTGTCTCGCGATGCGGTGGCCTTTGCGGAATGGTTGAGCTCGGAGAGGGCTCTGCCAATCCGAATGCGGGCTTGGGCGTTGCTCTTGCAGAAGAAGATTCTTCAATCGATATTTCGGGATGGGACGGTCTTTGCGTCTCCTATGAATCTGAACTTGCCATGAAGGGCCTGCTCGGCTACAAGGAAGGAGAGTCGGATGTGCCTTCGGGAGAAATGCCGTATGTTGATTTTGATAAAACTACAGTGGGGAAGACGGCCTCGCGATGTGCAAAGTGGACGGATTTTAAGAAGGGTTCTGCAAATGACTCTTCTGGCAGGGATGCGTCGAAGAGGGCGACTTCGCTTATATTCAAGTTCTTCGGTAAGGCGAAGGAAATGGGATACTTCAATATTCGTGGAGTGAGCTCGTACAAGCATGGTATTGTGAACCTGGATTCTCTGGAAGTTCCTTTTGATACGCTGAATTGCCTTTGGAATGCGGTGCCGCCTGATTCCTTGAAAGAAATCGTTGGCGGTCTGGAAGGCGGTTTCTGGTCAGGGTACAATGACAAGCAGAAAGGCGGTGCGTCAAGCTTGGAATGGGGCGATTATTCTCCGGATAAATTCATGAGCACGTCTTTGTGGGTTGATAGTGTTGTGAGTAAAAATGGCGGATTTGCGGCAAACGCTGTTCTGGACAAGGGGGACGCTGCCGAAGCGTTTGCAGGTGTTCTGATCCAGATTTTGAAGTATGACGCAAAAAACGATGGGTTTTATCCGCAATCGAGAGATGTCAGCCACTGGGGTGGGCTTTGCGTGACCTACATGGCCGAAAAGGAAATGCGCTTGGTGCTTTTTGCCGATTCGACTCTAGAGGCTTCTGCAACGTTGCCTGAATCGGCGACTCCTGTGGAAAAATGTTTGACCTGGGAAGATATGTCTGCTCAGGAAGTGGCGAAAAACGCTAGTTTAATCAAGTTCGAGATGAGGAGTTCCGAGAATCTAAGTGCAAGGTTTAATATTATCGCTATCGGCAAATATAACGATGGTGGCTCTTGCGCTATTGATGAAGCACGGGTGGTCTCCTTTAAATAATGGGGCTCTGCCTGGCTATTGGGCCGTAAAAATTTGAAAATTTTCTAGCCCGCTAGAACCTGTCCTTCCTGCACGGAGCAATGCTGAAGTGTGGGATTGTCGGTGGATGCGGGCTTTGTTTTTATAGTAAGTGTATCATGGAAAATTGCATCAATTTTTTGATTTTTTGCGAAAATTGCCTAATTTTATAAAATTAGGCTAAAAAGTATCATGAAATATTGCTTTTTTTGAAAAGGAGAAAGTATATTTGTAGATATGAAACCGATTACGGAATATCAGGATTATCGCTGCTACATGCAGGACTATTACGATGAACGGAAGCGCGTATCGTCGTTTTCCTGGCGTGAATTTGCTCGCGATGCTGGGTTTACTTCGCCAACGTACCTGAAACTTGTGTGTGAAAAAAAGACGCGCCTTTCGTCTCTCGGGGCGGAGAAAGTTGGCGCTGCAATGCATTTGGTGGACTATGAGCTAGATTATTTTAAGCTGATGGTGGAATGTTGCCATGCCAAAACGGAAGATGACCGTAAAATCGCTTTTGAGGCGATGTTGAAACTGGCAAGGGAAAATAGCGTAAAAGTTGTAGGCGCTGATGCGTACAAGTTTTTTGAAACTTGGGTCCATCCGGTGGTGAGGGAACTTGCGTCGGTAATGCCGGGGGCGACTCCAGGTGAAATCGCAAGGCGTTGCTGTTTAGATGTCTCGGCGGTGGATGTTCGTAAGTCGCTCGATTTTATGGTGAATGCGGGACTGCTTAAGAAAAATGGAGATGCCTATGAACAGGTCGATAAGCATTTGACGGGTTCTCCTGAAATCATGTCTGTTGCGATGCGTTCCATGCATCATGAGATGACTCGCTTTGCGGATGAAGCTCTTGAACAGTTTTCTCCAAAAGAACGAAATTTTTCTGGCCTTACGATGGGAATTTCGGAGGCCGATTACGAGCAAATTGTGCAAGAAATCGATGCTTTCCGCAGGCGGATTGCTCAAATCGCTTTGAAAGGCCGCGGTGTCGGCCGAGTTTACCGGTTGAATTTACAGTTGTTCCCGCTGACGTGGGAGGAGGGTAAAAATCATGCTTAAAAAACTTCTTGATATATCGGCGTGCGTTTCTGCATGTACGTTTGCGCTTGGTATTGTGGCATGCTCGGACGACAATACGGCGGGAGTCGTGGAAGATGGCAATCCGATTGCCCATGGTGAAAGTAGTTCGTCTGCAGTGGGTGGCTCATCTGCTGTTGAAAGCTCTTCTGCGGTGCAATCCTCTAGTAGCGTAGAGTCTGTTCCGAAGTTTGATTTGTGGAACGGCGAGGTTGACTACAAGATAAATACCAATAACGAAAACACGGGGTATTGGTTCAGTTATGGCGATGATGCGGAAGGGGGCCAGTCAACCATCAGCTGGCCTGTGTCGATGGGCAATGAATATTCTGATAATACATTGGATCCTGTTTTTGAATATTGCAAAGGCGTGTGCGGTACAGTTGAGTTGCGTGGCTCGGAGACGATGCCTTGGGCGGGTATTGGCATCATGCTTGCCGAAGAGGATTCTACCGCGGATGTTTCCGCATGGGGTGGCATCTGTGTAACGTATGCTTCTGAGTATCCGGTGAATGTCTATCTCAATGTGGATGTCGGTGGCATAGATACGATTAGCAATGTGTCTCCGTTTATGACTTATCCGATGATAACACTCCCGAAAACGGTGACGGGTGCGCCGACGCTTAAGAATATGCTTGGTTCTGATGTTGCCATTACGCGTTGTGCCAAGTGGAGTGATTTTAAGGTCTCTAGCTGGGCGGAATACAATAAGGCGAAATTAAGCAAGGTCTATTCTGGCGAAGAGGCTGCCAAAGAAATCAAGGCGATTAACTTTGTATTTATGGGTAATTCCGATGGCTCGGGAAAATTCAATATCGTAGGCGTCAGTACTTACGACGAGAATCTTCCGCAGTGGCGTGATGGTGGCACGAATGAACAGGACGTCGGTTCAATTGCTGATGATGGCGATTCCTTGACCTGCCTGTGGAAGGGCTTGAATGGGTCTGGCATTGTAAATACGGGTTATAACGACCGTGATGAATTTGTCGGAATGTTGTATGATTTCGATGCTTCTCCCGAGGGCGCGTATTCTACGATAGAATTCCCTGCATATAAGAGTATGGAGTATGAGCCCTACATGTATGCTGCTATTGTCGAGGAATGCAATGGCTTTTGTGGAACGATGGAGTTTACTTTGGAAAAAGCGGATTATGCCGCATCTGCTGTAGCGTTCAATATTGCAGATGATACATTGACTTCTTGTGAAGGTAACACTTGCTATGGAACGCCTAAATTTGCCGATATTAAGGATTGGGGCGGCCTTTGCATCACTTATTATTCCGAAAAGGATGCTTACTTAAATGTTGTTGTAAAAGATGTCCCGTATGATGATTCTCCGAAAGCATCTCTCCCTGCATCGGGAGAGCTTATTGAAAAGTGCTTTGCCTGGGATGATTTTCAACCGAGTGTCCCGAATCTAGGAACGGCGGTGAGCACGGTGCAGTTTATTGTAAAGAGTTCAAAAAACGGCGATAGGAACCAGTTTAATATAGCGGGTATCGGTAAATATTCAGCTAATGGGGCTTGCTCTATTCCCAAAACTGCTTATACGCCAATGAGTTCTTCGAACAGCACTCCGCGCAGTTCTAGCAGTAGCAAGGTATATAAAGATGAATGCTCTTTCAAAAATCTCAGTCCGGTCTGGCATGGCCTAGATGGTTATTTGAGTGTGAAAACCGGGTATTCGACAGCGACAGGTGATGGTGGCCATTGGTATGCATTCAAGGATAATGACGAAATCAATATGATTTATCCTGTACAAGTGAATGGCGAATTAGGTCAGGATTCGTTGAAACCTGTTCTAAATTACTGTCAAGGACTTTGTACAACAAATAAAGGCGCAGGAAATGCAGGCTTTGGATTCAACGTTGCTAATAAAAATGAAAATGGCAAGTTACAGGCGAAAGATCTTAAATATTGGGGAGGCATGTGCATTGTTTATGCTTCAGAGAATGATTTACATATTGCAATAAATGATGCAGAACAAAATGATTTTGCGAACGTATCTAAATTGCCGGGCGTGACGTTGCCACAGACCGATGGTTATGCCAAGATTGAATGTAAATCCTGGAATGGATTTGTCGATGGTAAAACAAAAGAGTCTATAGATCCTGCGAAAATTTCGTCAATTTTGTTCTATGCTTATGCCAAGAATAATGCCAGTAGTTCGTTCAATATTTTGGGAATTGCCCCGTATCAAGAACTGGATGGTACATCTTATTTAAAATGCCAAGAACCAGCTGTTCTTTAAATAGTGATTCGGGAATCCCCTTTTTAATCTGTCATTCCGGCCGGAGCCTGTGCTGAGCGGAGTCGAAGTAAGCCGGAATCACCTTTTGAAGACAAACAATATATGTTGTAGTTTATAATAAAATAAAAAGGAGTGTTGTATGTTTAGGAGATATCTTTGGGTCGTGATTTCGGCCTTGCTGCTAGGCGTTGTCGCCTGTTCCGATGACAATCCGTCGGACGCGTTTGCCGTATCGCCGGAGTCCAGCGGAACCTCGGTGGTGTCCAGCGAAAGCAGTTCGTCTGTTGCGGAGTCAAGCAGTGGCGGGAGTGCCGCGAATGTCGCGTCGAGTAGCAGCGAAAATGTTGCGACGTCATCAAGTAGCGTGACTGCAAATTCCTCAAGTAGTGCAAAAGTGCCGAAAAATACGGCCGCTTGTTTGTGGAATGCTAGCAAAGGTGACTATTTGGTGAATACGGGATATGATCCTGATAGTACACGTGGTGCTGGACTTTGGTATAATATTAGCGATGATCCTGATGGCGGTGTTACTGAGGTTTAT
The DNA here is from genome assembly GCF_002394865.1 of Fibrobacter sp. UBA4297. NCBI lineage: Bacteria > Pseudomonadati > Fibrobacterota > Fibrobacteria > Fibrobacterales > Fibrobacteraceae > Fibrobacter > Fibrobacter sp. UBA4297. The sequence goes on from NZ_DGUZ01000001.1 coordinate 68,552, forward strand.
AGCCCGGATGTGTGCGGTTTTGAAACTTCTGAGTATGAATGTGCGGAAGCGCTTGTAGAATATTGTGGTAGTTATTGCGCTGAATATCGTTTTAGAAAAGGAACCTCTGCTGAAATTTTTGGGGGAATGGGATTCAATGTTGCGGGCATTGAAGAACCCTATGTCTCGTACGCCCTAAGGTATGGTGACATCAGCGATTGGGGCGGCGTCTGTGTGACGTACGCTGCGGATAGGGATGTGCTCTTGAGGCTTTATGCAGGCAACGATACCTTTTATCAAGCTGAATTTGGTAAATCAACTGAATTTGTAGAAAAATGCGTTACATGGGATGCCTTGAATGCAACCGAGGCTTCAAAACATGTGTCTAGCATTCGTTTCATTATGCCGGGTGCCGATGGTACAAAGGGACACCTCTCTATTGCCGCTGTCGGTAAATACGATGCGAATGGAGCTTGCGATGTCGATGGCTATGCCTATGTTTTGCCAAAGAGTAGTGTTGACGAAGGAATTATCGTATTGCGCAGTTCTAGTTCTGGGCAAAGAGCTTCGTCGAGTAGCAGTCCCCGCGGAGATTGCACTGAACCGAAAGAAGTTAGCGAAATGTGGAATGGATTTGCTGCTCCTCTGACGACCGTTGAGACGGGATTAGATAATGGTACCGAAACTTCAGGATATTGGTTCAGCTTTGACGATGATATGTCCGGTGTTGGTTCTGTAAAATTGCCGCAACCGCTTGGGATTGAATATCCGACGGGCGATGAAATTTATGATTACTGTATGGGCGCTTGTGGTGAATTGCAATTTACAAAAGATGGTTATTTGGGTATAGGTTTCCATGTCGCTGGTGTTGTTGATCCGCTTGATGGTGATTTACCGGCTGCTAAGGCTAATATCTCAAGTTGGGGAGGCTTGTGTGTAACGTATGCTTCGGACACTGATTTGGAAGTTGTTTTGGCTTATACTCAAGAAGGTGGATTTGGAAATCTTTCTAGAATGCCTAAGATGACATTGCCCAAGTCCATTAAGCTAAAGACGGTATGTGCCGATTGGGATAATTTTATGACGGTGTTTAGTGAAGTCAGTACGGCATTTATGACATCGATTCTCTTTGCAGTACAGGGCGAAGCGAATACCAAAAGCCGAATTAATATAAGAGGGCTTGGCAAGTATTCCGAAAAAACGAATTTTTGTTCGACGGACGAAGACCCGTTCGTATCAGGAAAGCTGGGATTGGTTATCAAATAATATGAAACCCGTCGCACTCGCGGCGGGTTTTCACTGGACATTTGTAAAGTAAGGTTAACTACGGCAGTTCGCCGCCGATGAGTTCCATCTGCTTCTTGTAGATTTCCTTGCAGGCGTTTTCGCCGAGGTCGAGGAGCGTGTTGAGCATGGCGCGGTCAAAACTCGCGTGTTCGCCCGTACCTTGCACTTCGATGAAATTCTTTGCGTCTTGCATAACGACGTTCATATCGACGTCGGCGGCTGAATCTTCGACATAGCAGAGGTCGCAAAGCGGATTACCGCTCACGACGCCAACGGAAATGGCCGTGATGCCGTGTTTCAGAATTTGCTGTGTGATGCCGAGACGTTCCTTGATTTTTTTGACGGCAATCGCGAGTGCGACAAAGCCACCGATGATGCTAGCCGTTCGCGTGCCGCCATCGGCTTCAATCACATCGCAGTCCACGACGATGGCGTTCTCGCCGAGGGCGGCGAGATCGGCTGCGCCGCGCAGCGAACGGCCCACCAAACGCTGGATTTCCTGCGTGCGACCGCTTGCTCCCTTGCGCTCGCGTTCTACACGCTTGCCCGTGCTCTGCGGGAGCAAGCTGTATTCGGCGGTAATCCAGCCCGTGCCGCGACCGGCAAGCCAGTCCGGAACTTTCGGGAGGAGCGTCGCGTTGCAGATGACGCGGGTACGTCCCATCTCGATGAGGACAGAACCGTCGGCGCTGGAAATGAAGCCGGTGGTCATCTTGAGATTGCGAAATTCTTCAGGTTTTCTATCAGTACGTGTGTAAGCCATATAATCTCCTTGCGTTGTCTCCCCGGCCTCATCATTCTGATCTTGTCATCCTGGAGCCGAAGGCGATAGGACCAATTAATTTTTGTAATCACGTTTTTCGCATGTGGTGACCCCGGCACAGCGGCCGGGGTGACAATTGTGCTTAATAGCTCAGTTTCTCTGTTGTTCCTTCGCGGAAACTTCCGAGGCGGTAGATGAAGTCCGTATATTGCTGTAGCTCCTTGAGCGCTTCAACGACATTCGGGTCCTTCGGATTGCCTTCGAACGAAAGGTGAAAAATGTATTCCCACGGGCGGTCCGGATGCGGGCGGCTCTCGATGCGCGTGAGGTTCAGCTTACGCTTGGCAAAGCAACCGAGTGCTTCGTACAAAGCGCCAGACTTGCTTGAATCGCTCAACATGAACAGAAGTGTTGTCTTGATGGGTGGCTTGCCTGTTTCATTTGCCTTGAAGTCAGGCAATTCAATGGCCGTTTTTTGAATGGCGTAAAAGCGCGTGAAGTTCACGCCCGGCAAATTTTCGAGTCCTTGCTTCAAGATGTCAAGACCGTAGAATTTGGCGGCATAAGCGCTTGCAATCGCACCGATGTGCTTGTCGCCACGTTTCGCAATTTCTTCGGCACTGCCTGCGGTATCGTAAAAAGCGGTACTCTTGATGTTCGGGTGCTGTCCGAAAAAGCGGCTGCACTGTGCAAGTCCCTGCGGGTGGCTCAACACTTCGGTAAGGTCTTCGAGCTTTGTGCCCGGCAATGCGCAGAGCGTATGTTCAATCTGCAACTTGACTTCGGCGACAATCGGATGGCGCCACTTGTAAAGCAAGTCATAGTTGTCGTAAATGGAACCTGCGGTCGAGTTTTCTATAGGGATGGCGCCTCCATCAACGACACCTGTTTCAATGCCTTGGAAAATTTGTTCGAACGTGTCCATCGGCACGACTTCGATATCGTTTCCGAACAGGTGGTAGGCGGCGCTTTCGCTGTAGGCCCCGCGACGGCCCTGGAATGCTATTTTCTTCATGAGATGAAATATAAAAAGTAGGAAGTTAGAAGTAGGAAGTAGGAGGAAAAAAGAATATGGAATTTAGTAGTTGGTCATTAGTCAATAGTCATTGGTTGTTGGTTAATTGTTTCTAGTTATTGTAATCGCGCCATCGGCGCCTCATTTAAAACTAATGACTAAGAGCCATTGACTAAAAACTAACACCTACTTAAACCGCCTTGCACCTTTGTATTTAGACGACCAATAGTTATCGTCCATGGAGGTAATCACCACGCCTTTGCTTGTACTGGCGTGAATGAATCGGTTTCCTTTTAAGTAAATGCCGACGTGGCTAATTTTCCAGAAGTTTCCGAAAAATACGAGATCGCCTTCTTGCAATTTTGAGCGCCTGATAGAATAGCCGCGCCCGTCATCGTAAATACGTTGTGCGTTATGGTCGAGCGAAATGTTGTAAAAGCCCTTGTAGACTTGCATCACGTAGCCGGAGCAGTCTGTCTTCTTTTTGTTCGCAGCCCCGTAAACGTATTTGGCTCCAAGCCATTCCTTGGCGTATTTTTCAAGGTTCGTAGGCTTTGCCGCGCGCTTCGTCTGTTTCTTTGCTTTAGAAGCGGCTTCGGTTTTTGCTGCTACAGCTTTTGTAGCGAGTTCTTTTTTGTTTGCTTCCTTTTTTGCAGAATCGGCTTTTATGGAGCCTTTCTGTACAGTCGCCGAATCACGCTTGCTTTGTGTTGCAGACAAATGCGCTGTAGAATCTTTGGGGCTTGCATCTTTTTCAACGGTTGCAAGCGAGTCTGCGCTTGTATTTGGGGATGCGGCGAGTTTTTCTTCAAGGACAAGTTCTTCTTGCGGGTCTACGGCGGTGGTATCGACGGGTTCGGGAGTTGTGGTGGCCACCCTGTATCGTTTGTAGGTACCGCTCTTTCTGTCGTATCCTGGGCGCACGGGAAAAGCGCAGTTGGCGAGTAACACCAAACTGCATACCACTAAAATTCCCGTTAAAATGCGACTTTTGAAAGCCATCAAATTAAATTTAAATAATTACGGCTCTCAAGAAAATTTTTCTGTGAGCTTACTCAATAAATCCGTGTGGCTTGAATCCGAGACCTTTCACAAGCTCGAAGTCCTTGCAACTGTTTACGCCGGCAGTGGTGAGCATGTCGTCCGTGATGGCTGCATTTGCACCGCTCTTGAATGCTCGCTTGCCGTCGTCGCCGAGTACGCCACGACCGCCTGCAAGGCGGATAAATGCCTTCGGGTTGATAAATCGGTAAATGGCCACGATGCGGCAGAATTCATCGTTCGTGAGTTTCGGGAGGTTCTCGTAAGGCGTTCCGGGAATCGCATTCAGCACGTTCACCGGTGTGGACTTGACGCCGAGTTTGCGCAAATCCAGGCACATGTCGATTCGGTCTTCCATCGTTTCGCCAAGGCCCATGATGCCTCCGCTGCAAATTTCAAGACCTGCGGCAAGGGCGTTCTGGAGTGCGCCGATTTTATCGTCGTAGGTGTGCGTTGTGCAAACATCCGGGAAGTGGCGGCGGTAAGTTTCCAGGTTGTTGTGGAAGCGGGTGAGGCCTGCTTCCTTGAGCTTGTCGAACTGTTCCCTGTTCAAGAGGCCTGCCGAAAGGCAAATCGAAAGCTTTGTTTCTTTTTTCAGGCGGCGGAGCGCTTCGCAAATCTGTTCCACGTCGCGGTTCGAAAGCGTACGGCCCGAAGTCACGATGGAGTAACGCGGGATGCCTGCCGCTTCTTTCTTCTTTGCGTCTTCCACGATTTTGTCGGCACTGAGGAGCTTGTATTCGGGAGCTCCGGTGTGGTAGTAGCTGCTTTGGGCGCAGTACTTGCAGTTTTCGGAGCAGCGTCCGCTGCGGGCGTTCACGATGGAACAAAAATCAAAGTTGTCACCGTGGAACTTTTCGCGGATCTCGTTGGCGGCATCGCAGAGTTCCTGCAAGTTTTCACTCAAAAGCTTAATCGCCTCTTCGCGCGTGATTTCGTAACCTTGCAATACCTTTAACTTGAGATTTTCGATAAAAGACATGCTGCGCTCCTTGTTGCGCGCCCAAATATAGAAAAGTATCCCTGATTTGAAAGAGTCATGAAAGGAATGTAAAGTCTGTGTAAAGTGATGTAAAGCCTTTGTAAAGTCCAGATAAAACCTTTGGAAAGTGCGATTTCTGAGTCTTGCGCTTTGCTTCGGGGCTTTTTACTTTAAGGTCCGTGAGGTTTTTATGACGACTTTTTATATCATTCTTGTGGCGATGTTGCTGGTGCTTGCCCTGTTCGACTTGTTCGTGGGCGTCAGTAACGATGCTGTGAATTTTTTGAGTTCCGCCGTAGGAAGCAAAGCTTTTAAGTATAAAACACTGATAATCTTTGCTGCGGTAGGAGTTTTTTGTGGAGCCACCTTCAGCAGTGGCATGATGGATATTGCGCGGCATGGCATTTATATGCCCCAGTATTACACCTTCGCCGAACTCATGTGCGTGTATGCGGCGGTGATGTTTACCGATGTAATCCTCTTGGATATATTCAACTCCTACGGAATGCCCACTTCCACTACCGTTTCCATGGTTTTTGAACTGTTGGGGGCTTCGGTCGCTATAGCCAGTATCAAGATCCTGGGGGACGATTCCCTGTCTTTAGGGAACCTCATTAATACTTCCAAGGCATTGACGGTGATTATGGGCATCTTCCTCTCGGTGGCCATCGCCTTTGTGGTGGGCCTTGCTGTGCAATATGTAACTCGCCTGATATTCTCTTTTGGCTACAAGAAAAAACTCCGTTACTTTGTAGGAATTTTCGGCGGCGTATCCCTTACCTCCATCTTCTACTTTATCCTTGTCAAGGGGCTCAAGAATATGAGTTTTGTGGGTGAAGGGTACAAGACCTTCCTCTCGGAAAACGAGACACTCCTTATTATGGCCATGTTCGTGGGCTTTTTTGCGATATGCCATTTGCTCCATGCCGTTGGCGTGAACGTATTGAAGGTGATTATCGCTTTCGGTACCTTCTCCCTGGCACTTGCTTTTGCTGGAAATGACTTGGTGAACTTCGTAGGAGTGCCCCTGACCAGCCTCTCTTCTTTGCTGCACTTGCTTAGCGATTCCGGTAATCCTCTAGATTACAATATGTCTTTCCTGTTGCAGTCGGAGCCGGGACAGTGGTACCTTCTGATGATTGCGGGCCTTATCATGGTCCTTTCCTTGGTGTTTTCCAAAAAGGCGAAGAACGTAGTAAAGACGTCCGTTTCCTTGGCTGCCCAGAATTCCTCAGATGAAATTTTCGGAACTAACCCGGTAGCCCGGGCACTGGTTCGCGGGTCCAATGCTGTGGTCAAGTTCGTTTCTAGTCTTGTTCCAAGGAAGATTTCTAATAAACTTAATTCGCGGTTCAATACCAAGCAGATGATTTTGGAAGAAGAAGGAGCCGCCTTCGACCTGCTGCGTGCCTGCGTGAACCTGATGCTGGCTAGTTCCCTTATTGCCCTTGGAACCTCTCTCAAGCTGCCTCTTTCCACCACTTATGTGACGTTCATGGTGGCCATGGGTACAAGCCTTGCGGACAGAGCCTGGAACAGGGAAACAGCGGTGTATCGCATTACGGGAGTACTCTCGGTAATCGGTGGTTGGTTCTTGACAGCCTTTGCTGCCTTTGCCAGCGCCTCGGTGGTAGCCACGGTTCTTCATCTGGGAGGGCTTCCCGTGATTTTCGCCCTGTTTGCGGTGGTCATTTTTGTCCTGGTCAGGTCAAATCTGAAATACCGTGAAAATAAGAAGGACAAGACGGAAGAACGGTTTGAGAAAATCCTTGCTGCAAGTCCCGAAAGCAAGGTGTACCCGCTAATACAGGATTACAGTCGCAGAGAATGGAGTGAAATCCTTCGGTGGTGTGCAGATTGCTACGAAAAACTGCTGGTGGGCCTTTTACGTGAAGACCTGGGAGAACTCCGGTCGGTGAACAAGAAAGTAAAAATCTTGAAGAAACACGTACAACGGAACCGACGCCATGGAACCCTTTGCACGGAAAGGCTTGCCCAGGAAGATTTGGTGGTAAAGAACTTTTTCCTGTATCAGGCCAACGATTTTATGGGAGACGCCCTGTTCAGTCTGGAACAGATTTCGTCTCCGTGCAAGAATCATGTGGATAACGGCTTTAGCCCCGTGGATAAGGAAAAGCGGAAGAAACTTTTGCGGATGGCCGCCCATGTGAGACAGAAAATAGAATATACGGCCGATATGGTGGAATCCATGGATTTCAGCTGCTATGACGATGTGCGCAATCAATTGCGCGAAGAAGGCTCCAAAATTTTCGGTGAACGGAAAGCGGAAATGATGAAGACCGGTTCAGAAAATATCAGGGCGGAAATCCTTTATTTAACTATTCTTTATGAGTCCTGGGCTTTGTTGGACTCGGTAGGATCCGTGGCCAAGGCCAGCAGGAAGTTCCTAACCGTAAAACAATAATTTTGCAGGCTGCCTTATGATTTATATTGTTGAAGATGATGCCGAAGTCCGGGAAATGGAAACCTACGCTTTAAAAAGTAGCGGTTTCGAGGTCTTGGCCTTTGATTGTGGCAAGGCCATGGATGAACAGGTGAAGGTCAATGTGCCGGATTTGTTTATCCTGGATATCATGCTTCCCGGAGAAGACGGCCTGAGTATCCTCAAGCGTCTGCGAAGCCAGGAAATTACAAGGGATATTCCGGTCATCATGCTTACGGCAAAGGGAGCGGAACTGGACAAGGTAAAAGGTCTGGACTTGGGTGCCGATGACTATATGGCAAAACCCTTCGGAATCCTGGAACTGATTTCCAGGGTGCGGGCGGTTCTCCGTCGTTCTGATCGGGGGACTGTGGTATCGGAGGTATCGGAAATTTTTTCTGTCGGCAATGTGGAATTGGATGACAGGCGCCACCTGGTACGGGTAAACGGGAATGCGGTCGACTTGACCTTTAAGGAATATGAATTGCTGAAATTGTTGATGTCTCACCCTGGAACGGTCTATTCCCGTCAGCAGATTCTGGAAAAAATATGGGGCATTGATTTTGATATGGACACGCGCACTGTGGATATGCACGTGAAAACCCTCCGGCAGAAGTTGGGGGACCAGGGGTCCATCGTACAAACCGTCAGAAACGTAGGGTATAAGGCGCTATGAAAAACAGTATCCGGTTCAGCTTGATTTACGTGGGGGTGCTCGCGGCACTCTTTGCTGTGTATTTTACTGCACAGGTTTTTGAAAATGAAATGTCAGAACAGCTGAAACGGGACCTGCGTGAAACGGCGCACCTTATCGAAGTCTCTTACGGCAAGATGGATTCGGCCGATGGTGGACCCATTGCGAACTTGTCCGCCTTTTCCAGTAAAAATTTGCGTATTACCTTGGTGGGCAGTGACGGTAAGGTCATCTACGAAAGTGATGCCGAGGCCGGCAAGATGGAAAATCACCGGAACCGCCCCGAAATCATGGATGCCTATGCTAAGGGCTTCGGTGAAAATCTCCGCTATTCCGTGACCCTGAACGCCAAGGTGTTTTACTTTGCGGAACGCCTTGCAGACGGGAATATCTTGCGTCTGAGCCGCCGCCAGGCGAGCCTCCACGAGTCGGTGTCTAAGACCATGCCTTACCTTATCGCGCTGTTGGCAGCCGTGGTCGTTGTGTCGATACTGATTGCGATCGGCTTGAGCCGCGCCTTTGTGCGGCCAGTGCAGAGGCTTGCCGACAACTTGGGACAGCCGGAATTGATGGACGACGAGGGAATCTACAAGGAAATCGCTCCTCTCGTGAAGACAATCCGTAAACAGAACCGGGAATTGCAGCTGACCGTGGAACAGCTTTCGATGGAAAAACAGAAAACCGCCCAGATGCGTGACGAGTTTACCGCTAACGCCTCCCATGAACTTAAAACGCCCCTCACTTCGATTTCGGGTTACGCGGAACTCATCGAAAACGGGATGGCCAAGCCTGAAGATGTAAAACTCTTTGCGGGCAAGATTCACAAGGAAGCGAACCGCTTGCTGTCTATCGCCAATGACATCATGACTCTTTCGAAACTGGATGTGCCGGGCGAATCAACGCTGGATTTAGGTGAAACCGTGAAACTGTGGCCCCTTGCCTGCAGCTGTGTAGATGAACTAACCTTCAATGCCGATAAGAAGGGGGTCCAGGTCTCGCTAAAAGGCGAAGAATCCTCCCAGGTGCAAGGAAACCGCCGACTCCTTTTTGAAATGCTGTACAACCTAGTCGACAATGCCATCCGCTATACGGAACAGGGCGGCAGCGTCCAGGTCCTTGTCAAGGAAAAAGCTCTAGTCGTAAGGGATACGGGCATCGGTATTCCCGAAGAAAATCAGCCACGCATCTTTGAACGCTTCTACCGCGTCGACAAGAGCCGCTCCAAGGCTACCGGCGGCACCGGCCTCGGCCTCGCCATCGTAAAGCATATTGCCGAAGTGCACCACGCACATATTTCCCTGAAGTCCGTTGTGGGCGAAGGTACCGAAATCAGCGTGGAATTTGGATAAAATCCGAAAACGAAAGTGGCTAAAGACGCTCCTTGTTGCCACAAAAAAGCCCGGCGGTGAGGCCGGGCTAATTTAATTCAATTTTTTTTCAGAGAAGCAAGCTAGAAAAAAAATCTAGAACGCATTTTGCTCAAGAAACGAGTGAGACGAGGCGTCGCTCGCCCGTAGCGTACTAAAAGGTACGTGAGAGGCCGAACAACGCCGTATAGCGAAGCTTATCGGGAAAAAGGCTCCATGACCTGCCACAAAACAGCCTTGTGAGCGTGCAGGCGGTTTTCAGCTTCTTCGAAGCTCATGTTCACGTCGAGATTGTCCATCACAGAGTCTGTGATTTCTTCGCCGCGGTGAGCCGGCAAGCAGTGGCTGACCTTGCAGTGAGACGGAGCGAGCTTCAAGAGTTCGTCGTTGATCTGGAACGGCAAGAAGTGGCTCTGCTTTGTTGCCTTTTCGCCTTCCTGACCCATAGAAACCCAAACGTCGCTATAGAGAATGTCGGCGTCCTTGACAGCTTCCTTCGGATCGTGGAAAACGCGGTACTGACAGCCGTGCTTCTTCAAGCCGGCCTCCGCTTCTTCGACAACCTTGGCGGGCTGTTCAAAACCCTTCGGGCAAGCGAGCGTGAAGTTCATACCGACTTTAGAGCAAAGGGCAAGGAAGGAGTTCGCGACGTTGTTGCCATCACCGATGAAGGCGACCGTCTTCGGCTTGTTGCCGTTAGTGAATCCGCCGAGATTTTCCTTGATCATCTGCGCAAATGCGATAGCCTGGCACGGATGGTAATCGTCAGTCAATGCGTTCACAACCGGGATGGAACCGTATTCAGCGAGTTCTTCGACGAGCTGCTGCTTGAAGCAACGGACCACAATGGCGTTGACCCAGCGGCTGAGGCAGCGGGCGACATCCTTGACGCTTTCGCGCTTGCCAAGACCGATAGAATCCGGGGAGAGGAGCACGGCGTGGCCGCCGAGCTGGTTCATGCCCACCTGGAAAGTCGTAATAGTTCGCAGCGACGGTTTTTCGAAGAACATGGCGATGTTCTGGCCGTGGAGTCGGTCAGAGACCTTACCAGCGTGAACTTCAGCCTTGAGACGCGAGGCAATCTCGATGGTTTCGAGAACTTTTTCTTCACTCCAGTCCATGAGGCGGAGGAAGTGTTTGTTGCGATCTATCATTTGGTTTCCTTTGGGGGTTGTCCCTATTTATCGTTTGATTTGTGAATCAACAGATGTCTTTTTGTCACTAAAATTGGTCACTTTTCTAAATGAAAAACGAAAAAACGGAGCTTTTACACTCCGTCTTTTACAGGAAATCACAAGAAAATGCTAACGGATATTAGCGAAGTTTCTTTTTGTGACGGTCACGACGACGGCGCTTCTTACGCTTGTGAGTCGCAATCTTCCTGCGCTTTCTTTTCTTTCCGCAAGGCATGTTGTATCTCCGTTAAAGGTTAAACTTAAAAATACGCCACCAAATAGAGAAAAATTTTATTCGGTTGTCAAGGGGTAGGGGCGAAGATTTCGTGCTATTCTCCGACGAGTTCCATTGCTTTTCGGATGAGGGCGGCGGCGCCTCCGTAAAGGTGGGCACGGGGGCTCTCGTTGCTGAGCGTGGCGCGGAATTTGCGTGCGCCCGGGAGTCCTGCAAAAAGTCCGTAGAGGTGCTTCACGAGAATTGTCGCAGGGCAGCCTTCGGCAGTTTGCTTCTCGACGTAGGGGAGGTAGGCTTCGAGGAGCGCCTTTCTTGTGGCGGGGCGAGCGTTTCCGGCAATAATCTCAGCCGGATCGTTGCTTTCAGGGCGGACATCACCGAAAATTCTTGCGTCGGCATCGTGCAGAAACCACGGATTCTCGTACGCTTCGCGACCGACCATCACGCCGTCCAAATCCTTGAGCTGCTCTTTGACTTGGTCGAGCGTCTTGATGCCGCCGTTGATGCTCAAGTTGAGCTCAGGCATCTCGGCCTTCAGACGGTGAACGAACTCGTAATGGAGGGGCGGCACTTCGCGGTTTTCTTTAGGCGAGAGTCCCTTGAGCCAAGCCTTGCGCGCATGCACGATGAAAATTTTGCAGCCTGCATCTCGCACGGTCTGGATAAAATCTGTGAAAAATTCCCAGCTGTCCAGGTCATCGACACCAATGCGACATTTGATAGAAACCGGAATCGAAACGGCATCCTGCATCGCCTTGAAGCAATCGGCAACGACGTTCTTTTCTTTCATGAGGCAAGCGCCAAAATTTCCGTTCTGCACACGGTCCGATGGGCAACCGCAATTCAAGTTGACTTCGCTAAAGCCAGCCGCTTCCACAAGCTTTGAAGCTGCGGCAAGATCCGCCGGATTGCTACCGCCGAGTTGTAACACAGCCGGGTGTTCAAACGGCTCGTGCCCGAGGAACAAGTCCTTGTTCTCGCAATGGAGAAGCCCCGTAGAGACAACCATCTCGCTGTAAAGCAAAATGTGCTTGGATAGCAATCGCAAAAAATAGCGTTCGTGGCGGTCCGTGCAGTCAAGCATCGGAGCGATGGATAGTCTACGGTTGAAGTCGATGTTCATGAGCGCAAAAATAGAAATTTTGCGAATCTTATTTATGCAATAGGCTTGTCGGTGCTTTCAACAGCCTTGTCGTCTTCCCAGAGGATGACCTTGTTTCGGCCATGTTCCTTGCCTTCGTAAAGCGCCTTGTCGGCAAGCTGGATGCAGCGTTCTGCACCTTGGCTGCTGTCGAACTGGGCTACGCCAAGCGTAATTGTGACCTTGATTTCTTGGCCGCCAAAGAATATGGTCTGATTCTCGATTTGCTTGCGGAATCGTTCTGCCACATGGGCGGCGTCCTTTAGCTCCGTTTCGGGAAGTAACGTCAGGAATTCTTCGCCGCCGTAGCGGGCGAGCACGTCGTACTTGCGCAACAAGCTGCGAAGGGTGCTTGCGACCGACTTGAGCACGGCATCGCCTGTGGCGTGTCCGTACGTGTCGTTCACATCCTTGAAGTGGTCGATATCGATAAAGATAATGCTGAACGCCTTTCTGAATCGGTTTGCTCGTTCCACTTCCTTTTCGATAGTCTTGTGCATGTCGCGACGGTTCGGCAACTGCGTAAGTTCATCTGTTCTAGAAATTACATCTAACTTTTTATTTGCTTGTTCAAGCTCGTAAGTGCGTTCCTTGACTTCTTTTTCAAGCAACTCCCTGTGTGCGTTCAGTTCTTCAATCTGCCGCTTGATTGTTGCGTGCATCTGGTTGAATACTTTGGCGAGGCGTCCAATTTCATCCTGGCTGCTCTTCGCCTTGAATTCTCCAATATTGAGATTCCCTTCGGTAATCTGGGTGATGTGGTCAATCAAGTTGTTGAGCGGCTTACAGACAATCAAAATTTGCCAAAGAGAGACAAGCAAAATGGCGATAATGGAACTATACAAGATAATGCGGCTCACGTGCTGTACCGACGAGACCATCGCGTCGATTTCAGTCTTGGGCTGCAGAGCAATAAGGCCAAGATCGTATGTCGGATTGAAGGTCCTGTTGATGAGGTAGGATTTTCCATTGTCCAGCTTTACGAAACGAATGGAATTATCGCTATCCTGCTTGATGTTCATGTCGCCAAGTCCGAGTTCCGTAATCTTGTGGACTCCGTCAAGCCAAGTTCTCATATCCGGGTGGTAAAGGATTTCGCCTTGGCCATTGCATGCGATGAGAATGCCGTTTTGCCCGACTTTGTATTCCGAAAAGTATTTCCAGAGTCGGCGAATCGAAAAGTTTGATACCAGTCTTCCATCACCCATGGCTCTGTCCGAAACGACAACGCCAAAGGCTCGCTTGGGAGTGCCGTCGGTGTCGCGGAACCATGGAGAAATGGTCGGCCTGTGAGGAGAAATTCTATTGAACTCGATAGGGTAGGTTATCTTGGTTGTGCCTAGCATGGAGTTGTTGCAGACAAGATTGTAGCTACGGTCAAAGAGCGATATGGATTCGCCCGAAATGAATAGCGACGATATGTTGAAGCTTTTGAGGTAACCGGCCGCTATGAGCTTGTCCATGCTTTGAATTTCGGAAGTCTTTGCCAACAAAGTCAGACGACTTGCAAACTGCTCCATTTCGTTGTTGACCGTGTTTGCGAGTTGCTGTAACTGGGTTTCGTTGGTATCGTAACTCAGTTTAAGCGTGGTCTTCATTTGCCTCTGGGTGAAAACGTAAGTTCCAATCATCACGATGACAAGCATTGAGACGATCAAGAGCAGTAAACTCTTGATGATGATGCTGTTTGTGAGATTGGAAAATTTTAAACTCATAGTTCTTTGCGTCTTTTCTTGAAATATAACTAACGGATTTGCAACTGGTTAGTGTTTTTTCCTACGGGTGAACGCAAAAATGAACCCGAAGAGCACGGCGATGGCGAAAATCCACGGGGTACGGCTGAAACCGGAATCGTTTTCTTCGGTCGGCTTTGTTTTTTCTTCGATACCCTTGTTCTGGTTTCCGTCCTTGATGCCCAGGGCCTTGTGCCAGGTTTCGCGGAATTCTGCGAATGTGAGGTCTCCGGAAATCGGGTGGTTCAGGTGCTTGTTTATGTCGTTTGAATAATTCGCGAGGATTTCATAAATCTTTTCTTCGGAGTAAAGCGCCGGGATTTCGAGATGGTCCCAAATGGCGCTGAACATGGATCCGAGAATCTGTTCTATATCGCCCCATTCTGGAATGGCTGTGTAGGCACGCCCTGTGCCGAGCATAGGAACGAGCGTCTTGTAGTCGTCGTCCTTGGACCAGTTGGCAAGAACCTTCTTCGATGCGGGGAGCATGCCTATTTGCTTTGTATATGCATCCAAGTTTTCATCGTTGGTGAGATAAAGTAAAAGATCCAAAGATTCTTGCTTTTTGTTGCCTGTCGGGATGGCGAGGTTACTTCCGCCGATAAAGCTGACAGAGCCTTCCGTGCCTGTCGGGATGGGGAGTGCCATCACGCTATCCTTACCGATTCTCGTGTTCAAAAGGCCGCCTTTTTCGCCTTCGATTCGCGTCTGCATGATGACTTCGGATGTGTTTACGATAAAGGCGAGTTCACCCGCGTTAAAGTGTTGCACAATCTGGGCCGTATTCATCTGCAAAGCATCTGTACTTACAAGCGTATCAAGCACAAAGCTCAAGTACTTTGCGATACCGTAAATGGTCTTTGGGGTGAGGATACTCGCTTTCCATTTGCCATTAGCGTCTTTTTCGATGAAATTGCCGCCATTGCTCCAGATCCACGGGGCGAAGTTGTGCGGGATATTCCAGTCGTTCTTTCCCGGGAATGCAAATGCGCGGACCTTGGTGCCGTCGTCGAGCACTTCGTGGCTGTTGTTCACCTTGCGGATGGCTTTAACGAATCCATCAAATGTAGAGACATCGTCAGGATTGATGTCGTTCTTCTTGAGAATGCGTTTGTTGGCCAAAATTGGGCGGATATCGATGAACCACGGAACGGAATAGATGGTCGTGTCGGAGTCAATATGAGTCGTGTTCCAGCTGACGGGAACGAACCTCGTGGAATCAATTTGTGTGAGCCATTCGTTCAAAGGCTTGATTTCGCCGCGGGAAGCAAAGTACGGGACCCATGTTGTGCCGAGCTGTAATACGTCTGGTGCGTCTATGCCGGTGGCAAGTGCCGTCGTGATGCGGTTCCAGGCTTCACCCCAGTCCAGAACGGTGACTTTTGTCTTGATTCCTGTTTTCTTGGTAAAGAGGTTTAATCTCTGTTCGAGCTTTTCTTGAGGCGAAGCTCCGTTTGGCATAATCCAGACGGTCAGCTGTTCTTGCTTCGGTTTCGGTTTTGCGACAGGGCCCTTTGCTGCGAAAATAGATGATACTGCGATTGCTGTGACAATGCTTACGAATTTTGTTAATGATTTCATTGTTCACCTCCTTTTCGTATATATCAAATGTATCAAGTATGTATGATATTTGTAGATTTATTAAAAAAATAAAAGAAATGCAAGAAAAAAATTTTGATTGATATCTCAGGAGGGGGTAAAATGCTGGCTGTTTGCGGAATTGTTCGCCGAAAAGGGCGTATCTTGATGTGCAAAAGAGGTTCCGGGACGCTATTCCCGGGGGTTTGGGAGCTCCCGACAGAAACCTTGGAAGACGGCGAAATGGCGGAAGATGCCTTGGAAAAGGTCTTTTTCGAACGTTTAACGGATATTCCGCAGACGATGAGGCCTTTAGGAGCGGTGGATTTCGACTATGGTGAAGGGTGCCGGATTTTAGCGTACGATGTCGAGCTTAGCAAGAATTTTGTCCATATATATGGATATGAGGACTTTCGCTGGGTGAAACCGAAGGATTTAAGGCGACTCCGGGTGCTGACGCCCCATGTGACGCTGCTCACTAGAGTGAATCATGGATTGTAAATTTATGATACACACTGCGTTCTCGCTCTAGCAAATAAACGTGTTCTTTCTTATATTTTTGAAAAACAAAAACACTTAAATATAAGGAGTTTGTAAACATGAAAAAAGGTATCCTCGCTATTCTCTGCGCAGGTATGATTGTTCTCTCTGGCTGCTATGGTAGCTATGGCGCCTTCCACTGGTTCCACAAACTCGTCGGAACCATTGGTAACAAGTGGGCTAAGTCCTTGGTTCACTTCATTGCTACTCCGGTTTATGGCATTTGCTTTGGCCTTGACTGGCTTTTGTTTAACGCATTCGAATTCTGGACGGGTTCCAATCCGTTTGCGGCTGGCGATTCCTACTATGAAAAGGACGCTGAAGGCAACTCCGTTGCTGCTGTGAAGAACGAAGACGGTTCTCTCTCTGTGCAGTTCACCACTGCAAAGGGCGAAGTCTCCAACCTCACGCTCCAGCGCGATGAAAACGTCGTCCGTGCTCTTGATGCCAATGGCGACCTCGTTGCCCAGTACGAAATCGAAAAGTAATCAATTTATCGATCTAGTCTTTGGACGCTCTCTGGAAATTCCGGAGGGCGTTTTTTGTTTGGTCATTAGTCAATGGTCATTGGTCAATAGTCAACGGTAAGCTGCTGACAAATAAACAATGCTACTCACTAATAACTAGTAACTAATAACTAAAATTTTATATATACTTCTAGCATGCAATGTCGGTTTGTCCATCATCGTCTGTGTAACGCTCTCGGGGCTTTGTTCGCGATATTCATCGCGGCGGTCCTTTGCGCATGCCAAGGGAACGATTTGGCTCGTGGCGATGAGGCGCTCCGCATTGGCGATTATGACCGCGCTGTCGCGAACTTCTCGAAAGTGCTCGATGCTGAACCTGCAAATCGCGATGCCCGCTACGGGCTTGCGATTGCGTATTACGCCATTGCCGAAGACAGGGAACGTTTGAAGGAGAGTACGCTTGAGTTCTGGGAACGCGCGGTTCGCGAATTCAAGATTTTATCCGTAGTCGATTCTAGCGAAAAGTCGAAGCCCATGTATTCGACATCGCTCTTTTACCTTGCGCGCGCGATGCTTGCCGAAAATGCGCAGGCGAAGGTCATACCGCTTTTGGACCAGTCCATCCAGCTGGACCCGGAAAATTACTTTAGCTACAACCTGAAAGCCTTGATCTTAGCGGGGCTTGGCGATGTCGATGGCGCGAAGACCATTTATGCGTACATCGTAACCAAAGAGCCGAAATTTGCTTCGGCGTATGTGAATCTCGGAAACCTTTACTGGAATGCTCATGATTACGAATCCGCATGGGATATCTGGTCGATGGGGCGTGAGGCGTTGCCACAGGATGCGGTACTTGCCAAGTGGACGCGCATAGCCGAAGACTCGCTCAAGGCTATGGTCTATTCAGGTAAACTGTGAGCGGGTAAGCCATGAGAAAATTCGAAAAGACGCTCTTGGACTCCGTGAAAGGAGGCTCCTTGCTGCACCAGGGCGGCGAAGCCTCGATTTACCTGTTGAATGTGGGCGGCAAGCCTTTTGTACTCAAGTGGTATAACGACGGATTCTCGTTTGACGAAGGCGTTGTGGAATGTGCCTGCAAGGTGCGTGAGCCGGGGCTCTATCGCATTGAAGAATGGGGTAATCGTGATGGAACGCCCTACCTGATTTATGATTATATAGATGGCGAATCTTCGGAAACGCTTGGACGGATGCCGGTGGCGGTCGCGCTTGTGGCGCTGAGGCAAGTCTCTTCGACGCTTGCGGCGTTGCGCAAACAGGGTGTGTCGCATGGCGACTTGAGCCCTGCGAATGTAATATTTGCGGTAGATGAAAGTGCGCATGCTGCCGGTGAGCGTACGGAAAACACTGGACTTGGACTGCGTACGGTCTTGATTGACTGCGGCATTGTCGGGCCGGGCGCGCTTGCGTATGCGGCTCCGGAGCGCTTTCAGGGCAAGCCTGCCGACGAAAAGAGCGACCTCTTTAGCCTTGGGCTTTTGCTGTATCGCTGGATTGCGGGTAGGGACTTGATTACTGCGGATGGCTATGAGCGGTTTGCAGAGCAGATGGCAAGTGTGCAGGACCTGAACATCTCGGAAAAGCTTTATGCCACAGGCGCCTTTGATTCGCCCGAAGGCGCGCAACAGCTTTCGGCGCTGGAGCCGCTTTGGTCGGGGCTTCTCTGTGCGGACATCTCGGACCGCGTCGAAGACTTTGACGAGCTTGATGAAATCCTGGAAATTGCACTTGATAAAGTGTCGCATGGGGAGATTGCGCTTTCGGCTTGCGTTACCCGATATGCCAAGTCCATTAATTGCCCGGATGGCAAAAAGAATGCGGTACAAAAGGTTCCGGACACCCTCGAAAAGGGGCTTCCGTTTGTCGTTTGCAAGAAAAATAACTGGCTAAAATGGGCCGTTTTAGGCGTTTCTGGACTTATATTACTCTTGATAGTGCTGTTGCTTACGAGTGGAACAATGAGTTTCGGTATCGATGCGACAGGGGACCGGCTGTTAAAGCGGTCGAGGAACATTGAGCCGTCTGTAGAAAGCGAGAAAGCCCCGGATTTGAAGGTGGATAGCTTGCTCATGGAGCTCCCGGTGCCCTCTGCCGAATAGCAGCGCAAACGCAAAAGGGCTTTGTTATGAAATCGGAATCCATGCTCGCCACAGAAAAGATGCTTGATGTGGTCAAGACTCTTTTAGATGAGGAACAGCCGGAGGCTCTTTTCCCGAAAATTCTCGAAGTGGCTAAAGGCGTGTTGCATGCCGATGCCGCCGTGCTAGATGTCGGTGGCGAAAATCCGCTCCATTTCTCGAATCCGCAAAGGGTCACGATTTCAATTTCGGCAGTCAAGCTTGCGAAAAACGAAAAACGCGCCGTGGTGTGGAACCAGCTAGATGACGAATCGGCGGACTTGTCCAAGTCGATTGTGCAGAACCAGCTCACAAGCATTATGGTGTCGCCGTTTAGGACGCCGGAATCTGAGGCCGGGTATCTCTATTTGCAGCGTGCCGCCCGCAAGGAACCGTTCACGGAAGAAGACAGCGCGCTGTTCGATTCGTTTGTGGAGGTCTGTGAAAAGTTTGCGTTTGCCGCTTACGACCGTTTGCGCGACAAGGAATCGCTCGATACGCTTAAGAATGTTGTCCGCAAGGATGGAATTGTCTATTCTTCGAAGGCGATGGTCGATGTGATTGCGATGGCCGATAAACTTTCGCCGCTCCCGCTTCCGGTGATTATCCGTGGCGAGACGGGTACGGGCAAGGAAGTGATGGCGCGTTACATCCACAAGCATAGTCCGCGTGCCGAAAAGCCGTTCATTGCGGTGAACTGCGGTGCCATTCCGGAACACTTGATGGAATCGCTCATGTTCGGGCATGCCAAGGGCTCGTTCACGGGCGCCATTGAGAACAAGAAGGGCTTTTTCGAAGAAGCCGACGGCGGTACGATTTTTCTCGATGAAATTGGCGAGCTCCCGCTCAACATGCAGGTGAAGCTTTTGCGCGTGTTGCAAGAAAAACACATCACGCGTGTGGGAGATAACCGCGAAATTCCGGTGAACGTGCGTGTGATAAGCGCAACGCATGTGGATTTGGAAGAGGCGGTGCGCGAAAAGCGTTTCCGCGAAGACTTATACTTCCGCATTCAGGTGCTGCCGCTTGAACTCCCGCCGCTGCGCGATCGCGGTCAGGACGTGGTGCTCTTGGCGGAGAATTTTATCCAGCGCTATGGTGCAGAATATGGCCGTGGAAAATTCCACCTGAGCCGAAACGCCGAAAAGGCGCTGCTCGGTTACCACTGGCCGGGCAATGTGCGCGAACTTGAAAACCGCGTGCAGAAAGGTTTGGTGCAGGCCGTGCATGGCGTGATTCAGCCCAAGGATTTAGGGCTTGATGATATGCAGGTGCAGGCGAAGGAATCGCCGCGCACGCTCAAGGAAGCCCGCGAAGCGGTCGAACGCGAAGTCATCTCTCGCGCTCTCAAGGACACGAATGCAAACCTCACGCTTGCATCGACGATTCTTGGCATTGACCGCAAGGTGTTGCGTGAAATCATGGAACGCCTGGGCTTGAAAAAAGAAGACTTTAAGGTATAGGGATGATTTGTAAAATGTTGAAGCTCAATTTAAGGAGACTCACCATGAAGAAGATTGTAATGGCTTCTGCTGTGATGGCTGCCGCTGCCATGGCGGGCGATTTGGAATCTAGCCCGGAAGCAAGCGTCCCGACGCCTGTCGAGGCTCGCGAGGCTTTGGATAAAGTTCCGAAAATGTCCGAAAAGGAAAATGTGGACTGGCAGAAAATGCGCGAAGAACGCCGCATTGCCCGCGAACAAATTCTCAGGGACTTGAGGAACAATTCGGCGGTAGAAAAAAAGGAAATGCCGAGTGTCGCTGCAAAGCCTGCGATTCCTGAGAAACCGCATGAAAAGAATATGGAAAAGCCCAAGGACGAGCTTGTCCGCGAAAAGAAATTGGACGAAAAGGAACAGCACAAGGGACCGCAGGGTGGTATGAATCCGTTTGTCCCCGGCCACATGGAACCCAAGCATCCGTTTATGCCGCGTCCGATAGAAAAGGGTCCTTGGGGCGAAAAACCAAATCAGAAAGATTGGGAGAAGGGGCTTTTCCCGAAAAAGTAAATGATTCGTTGGTTTGGTTTGATAATGCTTGTGCTTGCGACTGCGCTCTATGCCGAGACGCAGGAAGAAGCGTATTACCGCGCGATGAAGGCGGAAGAGGCTGGAGATATTCCTGCTGCTCTTAAGGCTTTTGAAGAAGCGGTGTCGTTGCCTGGCGAGTACACCGAAGAAATCCAGGGGATTATCCGCGATTACAGGGCTGCACTTGGTTTAGCAGACGATGAGGCCAAAGGCGCGGAAAGCGCAACAAGCCCGTGGGAATTCCATGTGGGAGGCGAGCTTGGGCTTTACGGCATGCACTACAAGGAGACTGGCTTGGAAGAGGCCGAAAAAGGCGGCGACCTCTTCTTGAACGTGAACCCGTATTTTGATTACACGGCGGCGACTTGGTCGCATACGTTTGCCGCTTCGGTGCAGGGCGACTATTTCTTGAATAACGATGAAATGTCGGTTCTTGATACGAACGACTGGAACCTTGTGCTGGGCTTGGAATACACGCTGATGGGTCATGGAATACTCCTGGATGCGGGCTATGATTTCAATATCGAGGGCGAGGAACTTTCGTCTGATTTTTACCTCTGGTTCGAAAAAGATTTGTTCCGCTTTGAAAAGCAGCGCGTCGGCGCTGTTGCCTGGGCTTATTACCAAACTTCAGGCCCGATGTCGTTTGCGACTTATGCGTCGTGGCATAGGACTGTTTCGGAGGGCTTGAACGGAACGGTTTATGTAGGCGCAAAGTTCGAAGCCGATTCCGCCTTTGACTACAAGGCCTTTAAGGAATCTTATGCGGCGTACAAGCAGGCGGTAAGCGCTTATAATAGTTATTGGCAGTATTATGAGGAAAATGGCGCCTACATGGATGATGAGGAATTTGATGCGTATGCGGCGAATGCGCCTGAAACACCGTCGGTGGAAAGCTTTGTCTATCGCCAGACGATGGGCAAGTGGCTTGGCCCGGTTTTCCGTTCTAGAATTTCGTATAAGTTTAAGAACCGTATTTCCGTTGAAGCGAAAATGAATTTGTTCTACGGTTTTGCAATTGGTGGTCCGGACGATGAATTCAAGAAAATCAAGAAGTTCAATGGCACTTGGGGAGGCCTGATTTCTTGGAAATACAAGATGATGAATTTTTATTTAGGACTAGACCGTAATTATAAACACATGGATTTGCCCAATTTCTACAAGGGCTTGTACCGCGAAAGTACGGTCCTCACGCAGCTCAAGTTTGGCGTGAAATGGGACATTTAGGCGGCGTTGTTGTTTAATGAATTTGGTAATATGAAGTAAAAAAGAGGCAAGCGTAAGCTTGCCTCTTTTACGTGGAGATAGTGGGAGTCGAACCCATGACCTACAGATTGCGAACCTGTCGCTCTACCAACTGAGCTATATCCCCATAATTGGATGGTGGGCTGAATATAGCTAAAGTAAAGCAGTTTGGCAAGTGAATGGGCTAGGGATGGGCGGACTTCTACTGGAGGTGGGGCGCTGTTACCTCTTTTTGAATACGACGATTTCTGCATCGGTGCCGTTCTTGCCATATTCGCTTACGAGAATGTAGCGTTCGTTGCAGGCGATTCCGAAGCAGCGGCCTTCGGCACCAATCTTTTCGACCTGGTTGCCCCAGTAGCTCGCATTATCGTCTAGAAGCTTGACGATGTTGCCGTTGATCTTGTATTCCTGATTGATGAACGAACCCTGCAGAACAAAGAGGTTGTCGATGGTTGGCATATCCTTGATGTTAAGCGCATTGACCTCCTCGATGAACTTCTGCTTCATGGGCGAGGTGGCGTGCGGAAGTTGGTCCGCGGGGAGGCGCCAGCGCTTGAGCGTCGGGAAATATTTGCGGAGTTCTGCCTTGTACTCTTCGCGAGTCAGGCTCTTGCCGGTGTTCTTGTTGAATTCATCGACGAACTGCGAGCAGAATTCGACCATCTGTTCCATGTTGAAGTCGCCAGTGAAGGCGCCGTCCTTGTAGCAGTAGATGCAGTAATCATCATTTTTGCTGCCATCGGCGTTGGTGCCGAGGATTTCCAGTGTGAGCGGCATTCCGCAGCTCTGACAAAATTTCATTTCCATAAGTTCTCCTTTTAGATTGCCATACCCGTTGGACGGGCGTCATTTGTATTAGATCTTTTTAATTGGGTGGCGAATGACTGTTTTCAACTTTTCCGGAGCGACTTTGCGTGCGTCAGAAAGGTAAATCTCGTGATGACGCCTCGTGTCCGAAATATCATTTTCATAGCCGTTGTCAGCAATGAACTTGTCCATTGCTGCAACAGTTGCAGGCTCATCGTCGTATGAGCCGGAATGCATGCATTGCACACAAAGCCCTTCTTCGATTTCTAGAAATTCGACTTTCGAAAAGTCTATTTTCTTTTTGCGGGTCGCTTCTTCAATCGCCCATTCGAAATCGGCTTTGGTGACGAAGTCTGGAAGTCGAATGACTGAAATCCACTGGAAATATTCCTTGTGGCTGTAATCGATTCCGTCAACAGTTTCTTGCCACCAGAATCCTTCAAGTGGAGGCACCACGTAATCAAAGTAACCTTCAATTTTATGGTCCCCTTTCTTGCTCATCTTGATAGTGTAGGCGATGCCGTACAAAAGTTCGATGGATTTTTTGTATTCGCAATCTTCTTCGTTCGGGTTGCCTTTGCCACGCACCGCGATGTAGTTCATCTTCGGAATGGTGACGATTTCGGGTTTGCCTTTCGGCATGTAGAATTCTTTATATTCTTTTTTAAAGTCAAAAGGCATGAAATCTCCTTCTTATAACACGTGTACAAATGTATACTATTTAAAGGGCTCTGTCAAGTCTTTTTTGTAGAATTTGTTAGTATCTTTTTCCATATACCTTTCGTGTTTCTGTTGTCCATTTCCGAGAGTTTTTTTTCATAGTCAATTAGCGACGAGTGGTACGAAATATGGCTGCTAATCACACCACATCATATCCCGCATCAGACAAGACTTTCAGCGCTTTATCAAAATTTTCAGCTTTCACAAGAATGTAATCCGTATTGAAAGTGGATACCGCAAAAATTCCGATACCATTTTCAGCAAGAATAGTTGAGAGCTTTGAAAGAATCCCAATAAGAGAAAAATCTAGCACACCCTGAATGCGGAAACCTTGCCATCCATCATCCCGTTCAATAGTATTTTGTGGCGTATCATCTGTTTTGCATACGAGAGATATTTCTTCATCGGTCTTACCTATGAAATAGAAATCCTTGTCCGTATCAACATCTTTAATGTCCGCTACTTTACAGACTGTTAGTTTGTATTCTAATTTCTTTAGTTTCATAAAGTTGATTCTTTGTTTTAATACGGTTTGTCGTTTAGCGGGCGAGTGCAACCCAATTCTTGGGCCATACGCTCGAAATTCTTTTTGACGATGCGCTTGAAAATGAGGTTGAAGAGCAGCAAACCTATCCAGGGGTTCTTTTCGGGTCCAGTAAATTTTTGTGCTTCTGGGGTCGAGAAACTTCCATTGCGGGCAAATGAAAGCCCCATCTTTGCGTAAGATGCTAGAATTTTGTCGGTCATCTTTTTGATGTAGCTGTTTTCGCGGTTGCAAAGCATGAAGCTGCCGCCTTTCACGAGAACGCCGCCGCAAGTGCAGCCGAGTTGGGCGGGGAGCGACTGCAAAAATTTTTCGCCGAGTCGCAGTTGATGTCCTTCATCGAATCCGCCGTGGAGAATGAACGAAAGTTTTGCCGGTTGCTTGCGTTCTGTTGGGAGTGTGCTTAAGAATTCAAGCAGCAAACTCGGCAGACATTCTACAAAAAGCGGCACGGCAATGATGATGTTGTCGTTTGTAATGAACGCTTCGCGGGCTTCGTCCCATTCGGTATGGTTCGAGAGCGAATAAAGCTTATGCGTGATTCCCGCTTTTTCGAGTCCTTCGGCAAAAGCTTGGACAATCTTGTTCGTGTTGCTGTTCTTTTTGACGCGCGGGCTTCCGTTGATGATAACGACGTGTTCGGCAGAAGTGGGCGCGACGCATTTTGCAGAAGGAACTGCGGCGTTTTCGCAAGCCTCATCCTTGTCTAGCGAGATTACGCCGAGCGAATGCCCTGCCATATTTCTGGCGACTCGCATGCTCCACTCTTCGAGAAGTTTGCGGTTGCCGTCCCCCTTGTAAATGACTCCAAAATTCAGTGGGTGATAGCGCAACTGGTGGCGTTCCCATCCATCGCGAAATTCGATGTACATGTTTAGCATCGGGACGATGCGATCTAAGACTCGCTTGCCGCGATAGTCAATAAAACCAAATTTCGTATCAGCCACAATCCAGAAGTTCTCGGCTTTGACCAATTTCATGAGGATGATTTCGTAATCGTCCTTGATGCTGCAAATGCCTGGAGTTTTTAGCCAGCAGTTGTTGCAACCCATGCAATGCATGATTTTCAAGTCTGCGGTGTTGATGATTTCTATTTCTTCATTTTTATCCGCAAATAGAGCGTTAATTTGTTCCGTGCAATCGTCCGATTCCAATGTGTTCAAAACTAAAGTCATTTTTGATAATCCTTTTTATCTGTAACACCTGAGGTCTTGAAAAGTGTTACCGAATTTTATCGAAGTTCATCGATTGCTTTTTGCAAGTTCGCAAGGAACTTCCCGGCGTGAGCCCCGTCCATTTGCGTGTGGTGGAATTGGAATGAAATCGGCAATTCATAGCGGACAAGTCCCAATCCTGGCAACTTTCCGCCACGATTTTTGTGTACTTGAGGTAATCTGATGCAGTAATCCATAAGCATATTGAATTTCAAACCGTGTTTTTTGCTTGCTTTCACGAGCTTTGTGACGTTCAGCGTTTTGAAAAATGTTACCATCGGATTTGGAGCTTGCATCCAAAACTCAAATGCCTTAGCTCTTGTTGTGCTTTTCGGATCAATTTCTTTTGCCATTTTTTTTGCCTTATTTTCCCGTCAACGGACATTAGCATGAACAATGTGGTGATTGGTCGATTCATTTCTTGTAAATCTTGAAAAAATGTTGTAAGTGCTTCTCGATAAAATTGAGCGCTTCTTTTTCGCATTTCGGCTGGCGATCGACTTTAGAAATCCATAGTGCAACGGGTGCCGTAATCTCTGTCGCAAGCATTTCCGGGTCGTCCTTGACGATTATGCCTGCGGTCATTAGCGTTTCGAGAACTTTCTTGTACATTTGCAAAAGACCGTCCACCTGATGCCTTGTCGTGATTTCGGCGAGTCGTTCGCTGCGGAACTGTTCTTGCACCAAAAAAATGCGCATCTTCTTGATGATCGGGTCGGTCATCGTAAAGCGGATTTTTTTCATCGTCTCGTGGATGAAACCGTTGATACTTTCTGGGATTGCGCCAACTTTCTTTGCTGAGCCGAACGATTCCTCGTAACGCGCTTCGGCGATGTCAATCAGCGAATTCAAAATGTCTTCTTTGCCCTTGAAATGCTTGTAAAGCGACGGTGCCTTGATGCCGACATCCTGGGCAATTTGCTCTACGCTTGTGCCGTCATATCCGTTCTTGGCAAATAGCGTTAGGGCGGTTTCGAGAATTTTTTCTTTAGTGGACATGACGCCTCTTGTTTTTGGAGTTCGCGACTCTTGCGGTATTTTACAGCAGCTAATATCTGTTAGCTAAAATAGCTAATAGGTGTTAGCCTGTCAAGAGGCGGTCTTTTTCTTTTTTATTTCATCTTGAATGCGAGCATTGTAATGTCGTCGAACTGCGGTGCTTTCCCGGCGAATTCCTTGACCGCCATGCGGACTTTGCGACACAGGAGTCGGATAGAATCGTCTTTCGCTTCGTTCAGGACTTTCTTGAGGCGCTCCATGCCGAATTCTTCGTCTTTTTCGTTTGTCGCTTCGGGAACGCCGTCGGTGTAGGTGAAAATCGTATCGCCTGGCTTAAGCTGCACTTCGAATTCCCTGTACTTGTAGCCTTCCATGCCGGCGAGGACGAATCCGCTTTTAAGGGTTGCGACTTCGAAATCTCCGTTAGCGTGTTTGATGAATGGCTTTTCGTGGCCTGCATTGGCGTAAACGAGGTGTCCTGTCTTGATATTCAGCACGCCGCAAAGGCATGTGACAAACATGTCGTGAACGTTGTGCTCGGCGAGTTCGTCGTTTGCGCGGCTGAGCGCTTCGGCAGGCGAGAGGCCGTGTTGCAAGTTGTGCCTCAACACGATCTTGGAAACCATCATAAAGAGCGCGGCGGGTACGCCCTTGCCCGAAACATCTGCAATTACAAGTGCGAGGTGGTCGTCATCTAGCATGAGGTTGTCGTAAAAGTCACCGCCAACTTCGAGGGCGGGGCGCATCATGGCGTAATTTTCAAAACCTTCGACGTTGACGGGCTTTGAAAGTGAGGCTCGTTGGATTGCCGTTGCAATGGAAAGCTCCGTGTGGACTTTTTGCTGCGTTGCTGTCGCTTCGGTCAGATTCTTGACGTAATCGTCTAGTTCCTTGGCCATTTCTTCGTAGGAACGTGCGAGTTTCCCGACTTCAGAGGTAAAATAGATGTACTGGTGGCATTTTTGCAGAGTGTTGTGGATTCTTTCGTAAATGTCCGTATTTTGCCCGAATGTCTTGGCAATTTCGCTCATGCTTTCGATAGGCTTTGTGACGGTGCGCTCCATGTAGTAGAGGAACCCGAGTGAAACCCAGATACCGATGTTCAGCAATGTGCCGATGTAAAAGTAAACGTAATTCCAGAGGTAAAGATTGTTCTCGCCGTATTTAAGTGCAATGCTTGGGTAGCTTGTAATTCCAAATGCTACTGAAATGATGATGCTTGTGGCGAGGAAAAACAAAATGAATTTTTCGTTGAGCGAAAAAGAAAAGATGAACTTTGTGGATTTTTTTTGCTTTTTGCGCATTTTTCGCTGGCAAATGAGCGAGGCGCAGATTAGATACGGAAACCCTATAATCACCATCGTGATAAATTGATTGAAGAAAATGTTTGCCGAGAGCATCGAAAAATAGTGTTCGTCAAATTTTAGTTTGATGACGCTTACGACCATGAACGCTGCCGCAAGCGAATCTAGGATGACGATGAGCATGTACTGCACGTTCTTGTAAATCTTGTCGAGCTTGAACTTGTTCTTGTCGTTTTTGCGGAGCCTGTTCCAAATCACGGCAGGGACGTAACCGTAAATAATCTGGACGAAAAATCCCGGGATAAAGATGATGGCGTCATAGCCTGACATGATGTCGGCGATGAGGTTTGCAATCGCGCAGCCGAGGACGCCTGCAAATCCAAAGGAAATGCCGAAAAGTAGGGGGAGGGCCGCCACAATGCGGACTTCGGTCGTTTCTGAAATTCTGAAAAGTTCTCGACAGGGGTAGCCGAGAATAAAGAAAATAAGCCCGCAGATTAAAACGATAAGTATGTATTTATGAATGTTCTTCATAAAAAACTCCTTCTTAATTTTTAATATAAACATTTTTTGAAGAAGGTGTTGAAACGTGTTCGTACAATTGCGACTATGGATTGAAATGGCTTGTGGAGGGTGGAAAATGGCTAAAAAACGAAAAACCCTCTCTTTTGAGAGGTGAGATGTTTGTTTGTTTCGCTGCGCTCAACAAATGAAAAGCACTTCTCAAAGAGAAGTGCTTTTTCGCGGGATAGACGAGGCTTGAACTCGCAACCTCCGGCGTGACAGGCCGGTGCTCTAACCAAAATTGAGCTACCACCCCAAATGGTTCGATTGATTTCTCAATCGGTGAACCATATTTAAAAATATGTTTTGATTCAGTCAAGTCCTTTAGGCAAAAAAAGTGAATTTTTTTAATTTTGTATCATTAAAAACTTGTCTAATGATACAAAATATGTTATATTAAAGTCATGGAGAGAAAAGTTTCTTATTGGGCGGTTTTATGAAACCAGTAACAGAATATCGTGATTATCGCTGCTGCATGCAGGATTTTTATGATGAGCGTAAGAGGACTAGCTCGTTTACGTGGCGTGAATTCGCGCGTCTGGCTGGCTTTACGTCACCAACTTACTTGAAGTTGGTGTGTGAAGGGAAAAGCAGCCTTAGCGAGTTGGGGATTGAAAGAGTCGCTGCGGCTATGAATTTGGGCGGCTTTGAAAATGCTTATTTTCGCAATTTGGTGCGGTATAACCAAGCGAAGGATGACGAAACGAAAAAGACCGCCTTTGCAAACATGAGAAATATTGCGGACGCCAACAAAATTCGAGTGGTCGATGGGGATGCGTTCACGTATTTTGAATCCTGGAAAAATCCGGTTCTGCGTGAACTGGTGGCGATGATGCCTGGGGCTACTCCCGAAGATGTTGCCCAAATGTGCTGGAATCCGATCACTGCCGATGAAGTCCGTAATTCCCTGGATTTTATGGTGAGAGTCGGGATTTTGCAACGCAAGTCCGAAAATGTCTATGAGCAAACGGATAAGGCCTTGGTCGGTAATTCTGAAGTGATGCCTTTGGTTGTTCGCTCGATGCACCGTGAAATGGCGGGCTTTGCACAGAAAGCCATTGATGAGTTTGATGTTCATGACCGCGACGTTTCCGGTGTGACCATGGGGATTGACCGAGAAACTTACGAACAGATTGTGCGGGAGCTGGATTCCTGTCGCAGAAAGATTGTGGCGATTGCCAACATGTGTAAGGAACCGTGTCAAGTTTATCGATTGAACTTGCAGATGTTCCCTTTGTCTAAAAATACACATAAAAATAATGAGGGCTGATATGAATAAATATATTGGAACTAACGTTTTGTGTTTGGGGTTGTTAGGGGCCCTTGCATTGACGGCGTGTTCAGATGATTCCGTGGCTTCCAAAAGCTATGGAACCACCGAAGAAAAAAATGCATTCTGGAATGAGACTGCCAATCTTAAGGATTGGAATGTCATGAAGGGATCCGATATTAAGCTGGAAAATACCAAGAGCGCTTTGCTCGGCCGTGTTTCGCTGAAAAAGTCCGGGGATGACCTTGCCCGTGCCGGTATCGCCTATGATGTTTCCAACCCGGATGGTTCTCCAACCGATCTTTCTCAGGGTGGCGATGGTTTGTGCGTCTCGTACAAGTCTGACTTTGTTGTGGAAGTTCGCCTTGACACGGAAGACTACGCAAGCTCTTCTGTAGACAAGGATGTGCCTTTTGTCAGCCTGAATATGAAGGATTCTGGATCCGAAAGTCATTGCGCATCTTGGGAAGATTTCAAGATGAAGAAGTCGGATGATACGGATGGTTCTGACGTTGTCAAGAAGGTGCGCTCTGTGCAGCTGGTCTTTGTGGGCGAATCGGGTGCATCGGGTGAATTTAGCATCCAGCGCCTGACTCCTTATGTTCGCTCGGATATGTGGATTGGTAAGGATGGCAAGTCCTGCGTAGAGACTGGCTTTGAAAAAGGCGATAAGGGTACTTCTGGCGAGCTGACTTTCTTTGAAAATTCTTCCGAAGCTTACTTTGACTGGGATGGCGAAGGTGATTTTTCGGATATGGCTGAAAGGATCTATTATAGTGAAGGCCTTTATGGAAATGTAGTCTTCGAGGGTTCTAGTTCAAATCCGGATGTTGGTTTTGGATTCCTTGTTGCTGGGAAAACCACTGAAAATGACAAGGATTTCATTTATACGGCCGATGTGTCTGGCTTGTGGAAGGGCCTGTGCTTGGAATATGAATCGCAAATGGATATTGTGATGGAACTTGTTCCTGGGGATTCCTCGACGGGAACTCTTGAAAAGAGTGTCAAGACAATGACTTTGGCAAAGAACGACGATATGGAAAAGAACTGTGCCGTGTTCGCCGATGTCTTGAATGGTTCTGACGATATCCTGAAGCATTTGGCGAAGGTACGCTTGAAATTTGCAAAGGAAAACAAGGCTGGAACACGTTTCGGAATCAGACGTATTAGCGCCTTGGTGCCGGAAAACCTTTCTGTTAAGGAATCAGGTGAATTTGAAGAAGTGAAGCCGACGCAGTCTTCTAGCTACAAGTCTGGAAAGAGCTTCTTGTGGGATGCATCCGTTGACGGCGACCATGTGGATCTCGGAATTTCCGGTGCAACGGCTGGTGGCGTTTGGACCAACTCTCCGGATGAAATGGATACGTATAGTTTCGGGTTCCCCGACGATGTTGAAGCTGATGATAACGGAAATGTCATTGCATCTTTGTTGAATAAACATCATAAGTTTACGGCATACGTGAAATCTGATGATTTTCTCTATAATTTGGATAGTGTTGCGACGATTGGCTTTAATACTGTAAGTTCAAATAATGAACCGGCTGATATCAGCGCATGGGATGGCTTTTGCATCCATTACAGTACTTACAACTTCATTAGAATCGCTCTTGTCACCGATGCCGCTGCAAATAAATACTGGTATACTGAAGTTGAATATTCCGACGACATGACGTGGGGCAAGGTTTCTTGGAAGGCTTTCAAGAATATTGACGAGGAATCTAGTGAAAAGATTGAAGATGTCATCGGAAAAATTACGTCCGTGCGACTTCAGTTCCCTGTGGATGGCGAATTTGTCGTGGATAAGTTCGGATCCTATGACCAGTGTGGTAACTAAAGAAATCTGAGAGTTATATTGTGAGGAGGAAGATCAGCCACGAGAAATCGTGGCTGTTTCTATCTATATTCTATCCAGATGTTCACTATTTTTTAGACAATTTGGCGGTCTTTTCCTATATTTGCGGTCATGACGAAATCTATTGAAATCCGCGATGCTCATGAACACAATCTCCGCCATGTTGATTTGACGATTCCCCGCGACTCGATTGTCGTGGTCACAGGCGTTTCGGGCTCGGGCAAGTCGAGCTTGGCGTTTGATACGGTGTTCCAGGAAGGGCAGCGCCGCTTTGTGGAATCGCTTTCGGCGTATGCGCGCCAGTTCATCGGTCGCATGAAGCATCCGGATGTGGAAAGCGTTCGCGGAATTTCGCCGACGATTTCGATTGACCAAAAGACGGTGAACCGTAACCCGCGCAGTACGGTGGGTACGGTGGTCGAGATTTTGGACCATTACCGTTTGATGTTTGCTCGCCTCGGCGTTCCGCATTGCCCCAAGTGCGGCAAGGTGATTCAGGCGCAGTCGGTGGATCAGATTGTCGATAACTTGTACGCTAGCGACGAGAATAAAAAGATTCTGGTGATGGCGCCGATTGTGCAGGAGCGTAAGGGCGAATACCGCAAGGAACTTGCCGAACTCAAGGAAAATGGTTTTGTCCGCGTGCGTGTCGATGGGACGATTTACAGGCTCGAAGAAGTGCCGCTTTTGGTGCGTTACGAGAAGCACACGATTGAAGTGGTGATTGACCGCTTGACGCTCGAACGCAAGAACATGAGCCGTTTGCGCGAATCGATTGAAGGTGCGCTCAAGCTCACGGACGGAAAGCTCGTGTCGTTCTTGCTGACATCGCAAGAGGCGGGCGTGGATGGTGCCGCGAAGGAAGAATACCGCTTGCAGGGTACGCAGCTCGCTTGCCCGAAGTGCGGAATTTCTATCCCGGAACTCGAACCGCGATTTTTTAGCTTTAATGACCCGAAGGGTCAATGCCCCGCGTGCAAGGGCCTTGGCGAAAGTTGCGAATTTGACATTAACTTGATTGTGCCGAATCCGAATTTGTCTTTGAAAGAGGGTTGCCTTGCCCCGCAAAAGAAGGATGACGGCTGCATTATCTTTAGCGATTTTGGCTGGCGTAATTTGCGCACGATTGCAAACGAAATGCACTTTTCGCTGGATACGCCGTGGTGTAAACTCAAGAAGGCGCAACAGGATGCCGTGCTGTACGGGACTCCGAGCGGGAGTGAACGCGGTGTGGTGACGATTATGCAGGAACTTTGGGATATGTGGCATATTTACCACTTCCGAAAGTACATGCAGATAGGCGTTTGCCCGGAATGTCATGGCACGCGAATCAACCGCATTGCTGCAGCGGTCGATTTCCACGGTCATAACATTTGCGAGATGACGGAATGGTCCGTTGAAAAGTCCGTCGAGTTTTTTGACAAGCTAAAGCTTTCGCCGAAGGAACAGCGCATCGGTCGTGAAGTGCTCAAGGAAATCCGTGGGCGCCTTGGATTCTTGAAGGCGGTGGGCCTTGGTTATTTGGACATTAGCCGCAAGGCTTCGACGCTTTCGGGCGGTGAGGCGCAGCGTATCAGGCTCGCAAGCGCCGTGGGGGCGGGGCTCCAGGGCGTGCTTTATGTGCTTGATGAACCGAGTATCGGGCTGCACCCACGTGACAACGATAAGTTGCTCGAGATGCTCGAGCGCTTGCGAGCCCAAGGCAACAGCCTTCTCATCGTGGAACACGATGAGGATACGATGCGTCATGCGGACTGCGTGATTGACGTGGGCCCTGGCGCGGGTGTCGAAGGCGGTCGCATTTTGGCGGTTGGCACGGTCGAAGAACTGGAAAAGAACAAGTCATCACTTACGGGTGCCTATTTGAGCGGTCGCAAGTCGATTGAAATTCCAGCGCAGCGCATGAGAATTGACAAGAATACGCCAAAGCTCAAGGTTTGCGGTGCTTGCGAAAACAATCTCAAGAACATTGATGTTGAAATCCCGCTTGGCGGTGCGTTTACAGTAGTCACGGGCGTTTCGGGCTCGGGCAAGAGTACACTTGTGAACCAGATTTTGCGCCGCGAACTGGCTCGTGTGTTCTACAATTCCGAAGAACCGGTCGGCAAGTTTGACCACTTGGAAGGTCTTGAAAACATCGACAAGGTCATCGAAATTGACCAGACACCGATTGGACGCACTCCGCGAAGCAACCCTGCTACTTACACGAAAATTTGGGATGACATTCGCGACCTCTTTGCCGGCATGGAAGAAAGTAAGGTGCGTGGCTACACGAAGAGCCGCTTCAGCTTTAACGTGAAGGGCGGTCGTTGCGATGCTTGCGAAGGCGCGGGCGTGAAGGTCATCGACATGCACATTTTGCCGAGTGTGCAAGTCACTTGCGATGTGTGCGACGGCAAGCGCTTTAACGAAGCGACTCGTGAAGTTTATTTTAAGGGCAAGAACATCTCCGAAGTTCTCGACATGAGCATCAGCGATGCGGCTGAATTTTTCAAGGACATTCCGAAAATTGCAGAACCGCTCAAGCTCCTTTGCGAAGTGGGCCTTGGCTACCTTACGCTTGGGCAACCCTCCACAACTTTGAGCGGCGGTGAAGCGCAGCGCGTAAAAATTGCTTCGGAACTGCGCCGCCCGGGGACGGGTAAGACGCTTTACTTGCTTGATGAACCGACAACCGGTTTGCATTTTGAAGATATCCGCCGATTGCTCGAATGCTTGAACCGCTTGCGTAGTCTCGGCAACAGCGTCGTGGTGATTGAACACAACCTCGATGTGATCAAGTGCGCGGACTGGATTATTGACCTTGGCCCGGATGCGGGCGTAAACGGCGGTCGCATTATCGCTACGGGAACTCCCGAACAAATTGCCAAATGCAAAAAGTCGGAAACGGGGCGTTACTTGGCTCCGGTCTTGGCGAAAAAGCACGGCGAAAATAAACACTTTGTCCGTACGGACGAAAAGGGCGAAGATTACTCGCTTGATATCGAAGTTCACGGAGCGCGCAAGCATAACCTCAAGAACATCGACGTCACGATTCCGCGCCACAAACTCACGGTGATTACGGGCGTTTCGGGCTCGGGCAAGTCGAGCCTTGCGTTCCATACGCTCTTTAGCGAAGGCCAGCGCCGCTTTGTCGAAACGCTTAGCACGTACGCTCGCCGCTTCTTGGGACGCCCCGATCGCGGTAGCATCGATTCCATTTCGGGTTTGGCGCCTGCCATTGCGATTGACCAGAAGAGCGCAAGCAAGAGCCCGCGCAGTACGGTCGCAACACTTACCGAAATTTACGATTACTTCCGCATTTTGTGGGCCCGCGTGGGAACCGCCCACTGCCTCCATTGCGGAAAGCCGGTCAGCTCTTATGCCGCTGGCGACTTGATGCAATTTGCTTTTGACCGAGACATCAACAAAATGGTGACGGTTCTTGCTCCGTTCGAAATCAAAGACGAAATTAAGTTGTCCAAGATTTTGACGGAGAAGGGTTACCGCAAGGCATATCTCGGTAAAAAGCTCGTGGAACTTCCGTTGCCCAAAGTTCCGACACGCGAAAAGCAGTTGCTTGCCGTGGTTGATTCTGTGGTGGTCAAGGAAGAAAATCGCGCACGCCTTGTCGAAGCGTTTGAACGCGGTTATCGCGATGGTAACGGAATCCTTTATGTGGATTGCGAAGGCGAAGAACGTCTCTCGGCTAGCGAAAAGCCGGGCTGCCCGGAATGCGGCTGGTACATGGATTCTGCACTCAACCCGAAACATTTCAGTTTCAACACGCATTGGGGTGCTTGCGAAACTTGCCTTGGTCTTGGTCACTTCAAGGATGGCGAAGAATGCCCCGATTGTCATGGTGAACGCTTGAAGCCTGAATATCTTGCAGTGCGCATCTTGGGCAAGAACATCATGGATGTGCATCACATGAGCATTGCCGAAGCCCGCGACTGGTTTGCAAAAGTCGATTTTGCAAAAGAAGAAAATGCGACTTCTGTGACCGCCGAAAGCAAAAAGACGATTGCCGCGCCGCTCCTCCGCGAAATTATTGGCCGCTTGGACTTCTTGATTAGCGTGGGCCTTGGCTATATTGGCCTTGACCGTGCGGGCGATACGCTTTCGGGCGGTGAATCCCAGCGCATCCGCTTGGCAAGTCAGATTGGTAGCGGTCTCGAGGGCGTCTTGTATGTGCTTGACGAACCGACCGTCGGCCTCCACGAAAGCGATACCGCGAAGCTCCTCGACACGCTTTACCGCTTGCGTGACCTTGGCAATACGCTCGTGGTTGTGGAACACGATCTTAAGATGATGCAGGCCGCAGACCACATTATCGATATGGGCCCGGGTGCGGGTGATTTCGGTGGCGAAGTTGTTGCCGAAGGCTCGCCTGCAGAACTTGCGAAACCTTATGCGTTGCAGCAGTTCCCGCGCAGCGAAACGGTCAAGTTCCTCACGTATTCGACTCCAGTCGCAAACCAGCTGGATCCCGTGCAAATCACGGACGATACGGAATTTTACGAATTCAAGAACCTCAAGGCAAATAACTTGAAGAATTTGTCTGTGAAGTTCCCGAAAAAGGCGGTGAGCGTTGTCTGTGGTGTTTCAGGTTCGGGCAAGAGTTCACTTGTCGTCGATGAAATTTTCCCGGCACTCAAAAAGCAGTTCCAGGCACGCGGTCGCAAAAAGCAGAGCGGCGAAGTATTGCTTGTGGACCAGAGCCCGATTTCAGGTACGCCGCGCAGTACGCCGGCGAGCTTCACGGGGGTGTTTGACGATATCCGCAAGCTATTCTCCAAGCTTGAACAGTCCAAGGTTAAAGGCTTTGATTACGGTCGTTTCAGTTACAACCTTGCGCGTGGGCGTTGCCCCGTTTGCGAAGGACGCGGCGCCATCGCTGTCGAAATGCACTTCCTCTCGGACATTTGGGAAACTTGTGAAGCTTGCGGCGGCAAACGCTACAACCAGGAAACCCTAACAGTCACGTTCAAGGGCAAGAACATTGCCGATGTGCTCGACATGCGCGTCGTCGAAGCTTGCGAGTTCTTTAGGGACCAGCCGAAAATTTTACCGAAACTCGAGTGCCTCCGCGATGTGGGCCTCCCTTACGTAAAGCTTGGTCAGCCCGTGACGACACTTTCGGGTGGCGAGTCCCAGCGCTTGAAGCTTGCTGCAGAACTTTGCCGCCGTCCGGCAACAGAAATGGTCTACCTGCTTGACGAGCCGACAACTGGCCTCCATTTGAAGGATATTCAGATCCTTTGGAACCTTTTGCGCAGGCTCTCGGCCCGTGGCGATACGGTCATAGTCATCGAACACCACCCCGATATTATCCGTTTAGCGGATTGGAAGGTTGAATTGGGACCTGTGGGCGGTTCAAATGGCGGTTATTTGCTCGAAATGGGGGCTAATTCTACAAAATAATGGAACTAATTTGATTAGAAGAAATTATTTTTTTTGAGAAGAAGATCCTTAATAAGATTGGAGCGCATATGAACATTTCCCGATTGCTTCCGCTTTTATTGCTGGTGCCAGCAATTACCATGGCAGATGAAGATCGCAACTTTAAATTGAATCCGAGTAATTTCAAAGTTGGTAATGTTCTAGAACATGCGACGGATATGGCTATTGCATTGGATAGCTCTGTCGCCATTTCTCAGGAACCGGTATTCCCGTTGCATCCCAATCGTCTCTATCTCCGCCACAAGAAATCGGCGAAAGAGTATTTGTGGTTCTCGGGTGAGGCAAAACCAGAAGAATATAAAAAGCTCCATGCATTTAGCCTCAAGGAAAATCACTTGGGAACACGCGAAGTGTTTGGAATGCGCCTGTACGCTTCTCGCCAGTACAAAGCTTTCCAGGATGAAGCGGACATCTATTTTGATGCCGAATATGTTTATTCTCCTCGAGTCTCGAAGCTCCTGTTCATGAAGAATGGCAAGTGGCAAGTTCTGAAGGAAAGCAATCATCCGGGCATGGTGCAAATCCAGTCGGACGAAAAGAACTTGGAAGTCCTGCCTCTGAATTCTAAAATGAAACCGGGCACCCGTGCGCTTTATCCTGCTGAAAATGGCGTTTATATTTTCTCGTTTGGCGCTCCGGATCAGCTTCCATATGTGGATGCCGCTGTGCTCAAGCCGGGTGAAGTGCTCACGTTCAATGTGAAGTTCCCGTGCCCGGATTCAGCTGTTGTTGCTTCTAGTTCAAGCGAAGCTGCTGCGGTTGTGGCTATGCAAAGCTCGAGCTCTAGCGAAGCTGTTCCGGCGGCCGTTCTTGTGGGTTCTAGTTCCAGTTCGGAAATCGTTATTCCTGACTTTGATGCAGGTGTTTCTAGCTCTAGCGCAGTTCCTGTTTCTAGTGCTGCCTCTTCGGATTCTAAATCCTCTACTTCGGCAAAGACGTCTGTCACGCTTGATAAGGTGTACGCTCTGCAAACGCTTGAAGAAACAGAATCTCTTTATGATACGTTCTCTGCAGATGTTGAAAAAAATGTGAACCGCGTGGACACGATGGAATTCTCGAAATTCTATCCGGCAATTAAGCCTGCGGATTCTCTTGGACTTGCCGAATCGGACAAGGACTATCGAGGCTATGTTTCTCACTATAACCTCAAGCGTAAAGAAGCCCAGACATTGTGGCGCAACAAAAAACTTGGGGAAGTCAGCAACATTTATAAGGCATTTCACGCAAAACTTGATAGCCTCCAGGCGCTCCCGGTTCAGATTAACATGATGCCTGTTGCCATCGAAAAAATTGTCAGGACGGATACAATAACCGTTCCTGTGGAACCGTCAAAGAAAGTGACGAAGGGCAAAGCAAAAAAGGCTGCGGCAGATACAGCGAAGAAAACTGTTATTGTGACTAAGGTGGATTCCTTGAGCTTGAACTTTGGTGCCGATCATGGCCGTGTCCAGGTGACGTGGAAAGGCGTTGTCGATGGAATTTCGATGGATACGCTCGTTGAAAAACTTGCCTCCGGAGACTCCAATCTCGTGACGACTTTGTTCTTGGTGAACAATAAGCCGGTTTGGGTGTTTAAGGAAGGGAGCCTCGTTGGTCGCTTCCAGTACCGTTACGAAAAGCTTGGTTTCAGACTTGGCGATTCCCTTTACGTGGGCATGGGTGAATTTATTTTGCCGAAACACATCGCTATGGAAAAGGAAGTGGTGGAATGGCTCAGAAGGGGAACGGAATCGTCTTCTTCTTCTGCAATCGTAAGTTCATCGTCTTCTGCTCCGAAGGATACAGTTAAGACTGCTCCGTGTGCAACAATTGTTGAACACGCGACCCGCGGAACTGTTGCTGTTATTGATTCTGGCTCGTTCCGCTTCCGTGGTAAAGTTGTGTCCATGTCTCCGTTTGCAATCCATACAACTGAAGTGACTCAAGAATTTTTCCAGAAGATCATGGCTCGTTTGGATTCTGCAAAGCGCTATCCGGACAAGTCTGTGTTCAAGGGCGAAAAGAAACCGGTGCAAAATATCACTTGGGAAAATGCTCAGTACGCTTGCAAGGTTCTTGGTGGTGATTTGCCGACTGAAGCCCAGTGGGAATTTGCTGGTCGTGCCGGAAGCAACGATGGCGTTCTCTGGACTGCAGATGATGTCATGAGTGTGAGCAAGTATGCTATTTATGCAGAAAACTCCTTGAAGGTAGGCAAGGGCGATGAAGCCTATGGTCCGCACGATGTCGCTTCGAAAGTTCCGAATGCTTGGGGCCTTTACGATATGTCGGGCAACGTTGCTGAATGGACTCGTGATAACTACTTTGCCATTACGTTCTCTATTGAAGATTCGAATCCGACTGGCTCTTATTGGGGAACGAGTAAGGTGCTGAAGGGCGGTTCTTGGAAGGACAAGGTGAAAAAGTTGAACATGACCGTGCGTGATGATGAAGATCCTCGCTATTGGTCTGATTTCATTGGCTTCCGCTGTGTGTTCCCGCTCGAAAGAATTCTCCAGGAAAAAAGATAATGAGTGATAATTCTAATAAGGAAAAAAGCATTTTCAAGAAACTGACTGCATTCCCGTATTTGCTCGTATTGCTTGCTTTGTTGATGCCTTTGGCAAATGTTTCTTGCTCGGCAAAAGACGATAGCAAGCCAATTGCTCAAATGACTTTTTACCAGATTGCATCGGGCGTTGATTTGGATGAATCGGTTAAATCTTCGGCTTTGAACCAGATGAATCGCATGGTCAAGGAAAATCCGAAGATTCTGGATCATTTCAAGACGCAAATGCCGAATTACCCGAAAATGGAACCTGTCCATCATTTGTACGGTATCGTAGCGGCAATCTTTTTGGCGGCTGTGTTTGCCTGGATTGTTCCGTTAGCGTCAATCGTGATGGGACTTTTGTCCATGATTTCTTTGTGGTCGCTCTTGATGAAGCTCTCGCAAATCGGGGCTACGCTTGGAATCCCGCTATTAAAAGTTGAGGGGGGCGTTGGGCTTTACTGCGCAAGCTTCCTCATTTTGATCGGAACGGCGATGAACATCGCAACGCTTGTTCGCCCGATGGTAATGGCCCGTCGCGAACGGAAGAAAGCTCGTAAGTAGTGTCATCCTGAGCGAAGTCGAAGGATCTAATGATTTCAATAAGAAAGGTCGCGATTGCTCGCGACCTTTTCTCATGCTCTGTCATTCCCGCCTCCGAGCGGGAATCTCCCTTTCGTTTAAAAAGGCGATGCCCCATCAAGTGGGGCATGACAAGTTTTGTTTTGGCGATCCTGCCTACTGCGCCACCGGCGCCATTACACATTAAACAGGAAGTACATGATGTCGCCATCCTGCACGAGGTATTCCTTACCTTCCGTACGGACAAGCCCTGCTTCCTTGGCGGCGTTCCAGCTGCCGTGCTTGAGGAAGTCGGCATAGCTTAAGGTTTCGGCGCGGATAAAGCCTCGTTCGAAGTCCGTGTGGATGACGCCTGCACACTGCGGGGCCTTGAAACCTGCGTGGAACGTCCAGGCGCGGCATTCCTTTTCGCCAGCGGTGAAGAACGTGCGCAGTCCGAGGATTTCGTAACCCTTACGGACCACGGCGTCGAGGCCCGATTCCTTCATGCCGAGTTCCTTTAAGAATTCAATCTTGTCGGCGGGCTCCATGGCAGAAAGTTCTTCTTCGATCTTGCCGCTGATGACAATCACGTCGTGACCGTGCTTGGAAGCGTATTCCTTGAGCTTATCCACGTAAGCGTTACCGGTGAGGATATCGTCTTCCTTCACGTTTGCGCAGTAGAAGAGCGGCTTTGCGGTGAGGAGTCCGAGGTCCTTGACGATGCCTTCCATTTCTTCGCTGTCGTGCATCACGGTGCGGGCAGCGCGGCCTTCTTCCATAGTCGTCTTCAAAAGTTCGCAAGCGGCAAGGCGAGCCTTGGCTTCGGCGTTACCGGTACGTGCAGACTTTGCTTCGGTAGCAAGGCGCTTTTCGACGGTGTCCAAGTCCTTGAGGATAAGTTCCGTTTCAATCACTTCGACGTCGCGGATCGGGTCCACGGAACCGTTCACATGGATGATGTTTTCGTCGTCAAAGCAGCGCACCACTTCCATGATGGCTTCGCATTCACGGATGTGGGTGAGGAACTGGTTGCCGAGACCTTCACCCTTGGAAGCCCCCTTTACAAGACCTGCAATGTCCACGAATTCTGTAACGGCCGGGACGATGGATTTCGGGTTGTAGACCTTCACAAGTTCATCAAGGCGGGCATCCGGGACGCTCACCATGCCGACGTTCGGGTCGATGGTGCAGAACGGGTAGTTTGCAGATTCTGCGCCCGCGTTGGTGATTGCGTTGAAAATTGTGCTCTTGCCTACGTTCGGGAGGCCTACGATGCCGCATTTAAAACCCATGATAATCTCCGATTTGTGGCGGAATTTGCCGCCGACTAATTTTGTGGCGCCAGTAATCGCTTTATCCTATAGCGATTTTAGTCACCTGATTTTTGCGATGTAAAGGTAGAAAAATGCCCTTTGATGAGGCTAGCAAAAAATCTAAATTTGCCGCGGTTTTCAGGTGCTATATGGCAACAGATGCGTTAAAGACGAACATGGATATGCTGAACGGCCCTCTCGGAAGAAAAATCTTGAGGTTTGCCATTCCGCTTGCGGCGACGAGCATTTTGCAACAACTGTTCAATGCGGCCGATATTGCCGTGGTCGGGCAATTTGCAGGCGACAAGGCGCTTGCTGCTGTCGGTGCCAACACGTTCGTGATAAACTTGCTCATCAACTTGTTTGTAGGGATTTCTGTTGGCGTGAACGTGGTGGTCGCCAATTCCGTTGGCGAACGCAGTTACCGTTCCGTGACGCGCAGCGTACACACCTCCGTTATTGTTTCGTTCTTTAGCGGAATCCTGCTTTCGTTTATCGGCGTCTTTTTTGCAAGGCCCATCCTTTCGGCGATTTCCACGCCATTGGACATCCTGGACATGGCGGTACGCTACTTGCGAATTTATTTTGCGGGCATGCCCTTTATGATGTTGTTCAATTTTATAGCGGCCATCTTGCGTGGAAAAGGCGATACGAAACGCCCGCTATACGTGCTCCTTGTCGCAGGGGCGATAAATGTTGTCTTGAATTTGATTCTTGTCGCAGGCTTTGGGCTTGGCGTGTCGGGCGTCGCGATAGCGACCGTATTTGCAAACGCCATTAGCGGGCTTACGTTGTGCTACTTCTTGCTACATGAAATGGGACCGTTCAAGCTCGAATTCTGGAAACTGCGTGTTACTCCGTTCTTTTTAGGACGCATCATGCGTGTGGGGCTCCCGGCAGGGCTTCAGGGCGTTGTGTTCTCGTTTAGCAATGTCTGCCTCCAGTCGGCTATCAATAGTCTCGGTTCTGCGACGGTGGCGGCTTCTGCGGCTGCACTCAATTACGAGTTCATCGTTTACTACTGGCTCAATTCTTTCTCGCATGCTTGTGTGACGTTCGTGGGACAAAATTACGGTGCAAGGAACATGGCGCGTTGCCGCAGTACCGTGCGCTGGACGCTCTTGCTTGGCGGTTCATCGACGATTGTGTTGAGCCTTCTCTGTTGCCTTTTTGCGCACCCACTACTTTCTGTGTTTACCTCTGACCAGGGCATTATCGAAATTGGTGCGATTCGCATGTACGTCGTGGTGGGCCTCCTTTTCATAAACGTGTTCCTAGATGTGTTCTCGGGCGCGCTCCGAGGCATGGGACAGTCGCTTTTGCCAGCGCTTACTTGTATGGTCGGGGTTTGCGGTATCCGCATTACCTGGGTTCTCCTTGTGTTCCCCAAGTACAATTCTTTTGCTTCTCTGATGGTGATTTACCCGCTCAGCTGGGTGGCTACGATATCTGTCCTTGCTGGCATTTACATCTATTACGTAAAACGCACAAAATTCTAGGAAAGGCCCGCATATTGCATTTTTGTGGGCTTTTATAGACGTAAATATTTGTTATCCGACTTGCGTGTTTGGGCAGTATTGCCAATTATTTGACATTTTGTCAATGGTCAAAAAACTGCCATTTGAGAAATAAGCCGTAAATAAAGATAGTTTACGGGTGTCCAAATACAGCCGATTTGGGATTGGATTCAATGGTGTCAATTAGTGTTGGAGAATTGATGCTTCTGTATCGGATGGAGACTCGGATCACTATTCTTCATGATTTTTTTTACCTAGTGACCTTGGCCGAATAGAGTTTCCAATCCCAAACGGCCATTTTTTCCACAACAACCCTGTATCTATCAACTAGTAACTCTGAGCGAATAACTAGTTACAGCAAGTCGTCTAAATTGATCCCGTACATTCTGACGTTATCAATCCAGATATCCGTGCCGTTGTACACAAAGATGGTAAAGCGCGTAATCTTGTTGCGTGTCACGTCCCAGCCGTGGTAGCTTTTTTTGTCCGGATTTGTGAAATCGGATGGCTTGATGGCGACACGAGTCCATTCTTCGTTGACACTTCCTTTATACGAGGTCTTGTAGTTTGTATCGGATTCTACAATCGTCTCGAGGAATACTTCGAAATCCCCGCTGCCCTTGAGCCAAACTTCCACGGAGTCGAGTCTGCTCAAGTCGTGCTGGTGCGCGGCTATGCGCGTCCCGATGACAACGTAGCGGCCGAGCTTGTTCGCCTGGTACTGCACATGCAGCATGTTCTTGCCGAAGATGGTGCTGTCAGCCTTTTCGATGCCGTTGGTCGGCTTTTGGTCAAGGTTGTTCTTGACCGTTGCACTATCGTGCGGTTGTACGTACCAGTTGTAGTTAAGTGGCGCGGGCAGTGCGTTTAAGTCGGTGCCTGCTTCGAAATTCAAAACCTCGACGCTGTTGAGAGCGCTGATAAGCGAATCGCTGAGCCCTTCCCAGACTTTGACGCTGTCGAGCTTGGCTGCTTTCTTGTCGCCCCAGGTGAGTAGCCATGGTCTGACCGTATCGGCTGCACTTTCAACGCGGATGTTGAGGGTTGCACTGTTGATGGTCGTGTCCCAGCCGTCGATTTCAAACGGGATGAGGTTGCCACTTCCGTCGTAGAGGCGAATGTCGCTACCGTCCTTCTCTGCCTTTGAGAAATCAAAGTTTTCTTCGGTCAGGCGCAGAACGAGAACGGTCGGGAAACTGAGCGGGCGCATCCAGTCCGAAATCAATTCGGAGGGCATGAATCGGATGGATTTTTCCGGGAACGTCTTGTTCGGGTTTTCGATGAGGCCGAGGTCAATCGTGTCCTTCGGCGTGACTGTTGTCGAAGTTTGGCCGATAGAGTTTATGTCGTCATCGTCCCAGGCGCTCACAGTGAGGTTTCCGCACGGAGCCTTCTGAATGACGAACTGTCCGAGCGTATCGGTCTTGACAATCGTGTTCACGCCCTGAACGGCTACCCAGGCAAATCTTGCGCTGTCCGGCAGGTCTACGAGTCCCTTGACCGTGCCTGTCGCTTCGAGCGATGCACTGTCGAGCTTGTATTCGTGGTTCAAGTTGTTGAACGTGTACTGCAAGACAATGGACGAATCGCCCTTGATAAAATTAATAGTGTATGAACCGTTCTGGTGACCGTCGATGTGGACCCAACCGTTCGTGTCGGTTATACCTTCGTAGGTGTAGTTTACAGTAGCTGTTTCGGCGGTGTCAGCGACATACCAAGAGGGGAGCACCTGGTAGCGCACCTTGGCAGCCGGCGTACCGGCATCAAAGATTCGAATCGCGATGGCGTTTTCTATTTCCGTCGTATTCCCGGCCGTGTCGTTGCTTGCGGTGCAGGCAGCGAGGAGTCCAAAGGGAACCAAATAAAGAAGCTTGTTAAAATTTTTCATTTTACTTCTCCTTCTTTTTATTGAGTGCGACGGGGAATAAGGCGAGGTTCAACTGCATAACGCGATCGGGGACGATGCACTTGTCGACGCGAATCTGGATTTCCTTGCGGAATTCCTTGAGCATTTTCTTCAGGTCTTCGAAACCTTTGGCGTCAACGGCCATGGTGATGGTCGAAATATCTCGGTTTTCTGGCGGAATTTCATTGAGCGAGCGGATGCCGAACTGCATGACCTTCGAATGGAAGCTGCGGATGGCTTCTGCCTTTTCGGCGCCTTGAACCGTGATGTGCGGGTCGGCGAGGCGGACTTTGCTGTTGTTGTTAATCGGCTGGATAAATCCGAGCGATTTCAAAATCTCGATGCTTTCTTGCGCCTGTTCTTCGGTGATAGGCGGAATTACGCTGTTTGCAATTTCCGGAATGTCCACGTTGCCGTGTTTCACTTCGATGAGCGCTCTTACGACGATGGTCCACCAGGCACTTAAATACTTGAGCTCGTTGTCTTTGAGCAAATGGCGTTTCACATCGCGCAGCTGG
Source organism: Fibrobacter sp. UBA4297 (assembly GCF_002394865.1). NCBI lineage: Bacteria > Pseudomonadati > Fibrobacterota > Fibrobacteria > Fibrobacterales > Fibrobacteraceae > Fibrobacter > Fibrobacter sp. UBA4297. The sequence goes on from NZ_DGUZ01000001.1 coordinate 113,468, forward strand.
AACGCCTTTTGCAAAATTTCCGCTTTTGTCTTTTCGGATTTCGTGCGCGATGCGACAATCAGCAAATCAAAGTATGCGGCTCCGCGACCGTCAAGCCCGAGCATTTTCTTTGCGGCGGGGACTGCGTGGACGGGGAGATTGCGCTTTTTCTGAACAATGTAGTAAGCGTGACTTGAATCCAAGCCAAGCGTTTTGCCGAGAGTGCTGAAGGAATACAAGGAGTTGTGTTTCTTATGCTCCAAGTAATAATCCTTGATCATATCCCGGTAGTCATCGTAATCAAAGATTTCTGCCATAACCAAACCTATGGAGAAATATACTTTATTTTTCAGGGCTTCGTACACTCATATTGTTGATGGTCGTGCGTATTGCAGCGCGTTAGAGTCGATTTAGGAGTGTGCCGTTTTGCAAAAAATGAATATGATAACAAATAGGGGGATGGCGGGAGCCCAGACGCCTTTAAAATAAAGCTTTAAATCTGCGATGCTCATGGAGGAATGGTTGATGATTGAAATTCCAAGATAAATGAGCAGCGTTTGCGTCCAAAATCCGCCTTTTGTTGTAAGTAAAAAGTATGAAACGAGGGCGAAACTTGCAAGCCCCACAATGACCGGTGCACACGCCGTAAGCGAGTGCTGGACTGCTTGTAGAAAAAACGGGCCTTTAGCCTGATAAGTTACGTGTCCGAGTGAATTTTTGTCGCGGTCGAAAAAACTTACTTCATTCACTTTTGCGCCTGTGATTGTCGCGAGCAGGGCGTGCGAAAGTTCATGGAGAATTGTGCCCGGAATGGTGACATGGTTGACAAGGTAAAACGCAGCCTTGTAGCCGAAAAAGTAACAAAAGAATGCAAATTCTAACCGCTCGACAAGGTTTAGCAAAATACCGATAACGACGAGTGAAAGGATGAGTGCAACGAGAATAATTCCGCTGACGGCCGCCGTACCTTCAAATCCTGCTCCGCAGTTGACAATGTCGTATAGCCATGCGACGAGATTGGTTAGCTGTGGGTAGAGATTAAACATCAAAAATTTTTGGTGTGCGGTGTTGAAATTTTACTAGAATTATAAAAAAATATTTTGGTACACTACTTATGGCTAAAAGTGGAAATAGGTCTCAATCGGGTACATGGGCTGTTGGCCTTATAGTCTGCGTTGTTTTGGCATTTGCTTTTATCACCTACAGTAAGGAAAAAACGAAATTTGAAAAACACGAAGCGACTATCAAGGAAACGAATGAATGCCTTGCGGCTGGCGACTGGAAATGCGCCGAACGCAATGTCCGTGCGCTTTTGAAAACGGAACCGAACGATACGAATTTGCGGATGCATTTGGCGGGGCTTTTACTGGAGCAGGAACGCTATAGGGAATGCTTGAACTATATCGAGTCGTTGGATTTTAAAAGTGAAAAACTAGATTATTTCGCAGAGAAGGCGAAACGTCTGGAACAGGAAATGGAAAATCTCGGCGTCGAGAAGTCGATGCATTTCAGATTGGAATTTGACGGAAGCCCATCCAAGAAAGATGTGATGGAAGCACTTGCCGTTTTGGAAGTGGCGTACGATTCGATTAGTAACTTGTTCGATTTCTTGCCCGAAAACAAGATGAGCCTTGTGCTGTATCAGGAAAAGGAATATCAGGGCGTGGGGCCTCGCCCGGACTGGGTGGCGGCTGTGTTTGACGGCAAGTTACGTGTGCCTGTGAACCTGATGGCGTACCGTGAAGTTTATCGCCCGGTGCTGTTCCATGAACTGACGCATTCATTTGTACGTGCTATGACGCGTGCGCAGGTACCGCTGTGGATGAACGAGGGAATCGCGCAGGTTGTCGATGGCTCGCATAACGATGAGGTAAAGCCGCTTGGTGTAATTCCGAATCTTAAATCTCTCACGGAACCTTTTGTGAACGAGCCGAATACAGAAAAGGCAAAGAAACTTTATTGGTATTCGAGGCGTATGGTCGAGGAACTTTTGAAGCGTGATGGCGACGGTCCGGAGGCTTTCCGCAAGTTTGCCATCTGCTTGCAGGATTTGCGCGAACTTGGTACAGATGGTGCGTTGAAAAAGCATTATGGATTGACCGCCCTGGATTTGTTGGAGTCTGTAAAATGAAAAATGTCGTGATTCTTGCGACCGGCGGGACGATTGCCGGCGCGGGCGAGCAAGGTAAGGATATTGGGTACAAGTCGGGCTCAATCAAGGCGCAAACGCTGATTGATGCAATTCCAGAATTGAGGAATGTGGCGAATATTTGCGTGGAGCAAGTTTGCAATATCAATTCGGATGATATCACTTCTGAACTTTGGATTGCTTTGGCTCGCCGGATTCAGGAACTCTTGCAGCGCGAAGATGTCGACGGTATCGTGATGATGCACGGGACCGATACGATGGAAGAAACGGCTTTCTTCTTGAGTCTCACGTTGGGAGGTTCTGCTTCGAAAGTCGCGGGTAAGAGTGAGGACTGCTCGAGTGTCGTTGAAAAAGCCGCGAAACCCGTGATTTTGACTGGTTCGATGCGCCCCGCTACCGCTGCAGAACCTGACGGCCCCGCAAACATCCTCTTTGCCGTGAAAAGCGCTGTAGACTTGTGTGAGCTTAGTGTGCGAAAATCGCCGGATTCAACATTGTCAAGCCCGCCAGAGTCTGTCTTGAGCGAAATCGTAGGCGGCGGGCATCCCCTTCTCGTAAATGAAAAAAATCCCGCAGGTGTTTACGTAGCCTTTGCAGGTAAATTAATGAACGCTCGCTCGGTGCAAAAAATTCACGCGAATGATTTGGATGCTTTTGCTGAATTGTCATGCCCACCAGAGTCTGTCCTGAGCAAAGTCGCAGGAAGCGGGCGCCACCCTCTCGTAAAAGCATTCGACATCTCGAATGTGCACGAATTGCCGCACGTTTCTGTGCTCTACTTTAACGCAGATGCCGATGCTGAACTTGTGCGCTTTGCGATAGAACGTTCGGCAGGGCTTGTCATTGCAGGTGCTGGCGCTGGAGAATTTTCTCGTGAATGGGCAGACGCGATTGCTGATGCTGTTGCAGAAAAGAATATCCCCATCGTGGTTTCGACGCGAATCAATCGTGGTCGCATTGTCCCGGAACAGCTCCTTGTGTCGGGAACGATTGCCGCTTACGATTTACCCCCAGCCAAAGCCGCCGTCCTCTTGCGCCTCGCGCTAACCATCACGAATGACTCCGCTGCCATTCAAAATTTTTTTGAAACATCGTTCATCTTGCCATCCTGAACTATTATTTTTGTCATGCCCGCGAAAGCGGGCACCCCCTCTTGGAAAACAATCATTATGAAATTTCTCATCCAACGAGTCACTAAGGCTCAAGTCGATATTGAAGGTCAAACTGTCGGTAAAATTGATAACAAGGGATTCCTTGTGCTGATTGGCGTAGGCGAGGGCGATACCCGCGAAATCGCCGACCGCTTCATCAAGAAAATGCTTGCGCTTCGCATCTTTGCCGATGAAAACGGAAAGACGAACCTCTCCATTAAGGACGTGGGCGGTTCGCTTCTGCTTGTTTCACAGTTTACGTTGTATGCCAATTGCAACAAGGGCAATCGCCCGACATTCAATGGTGCTGGCAACCCGACGCTAGCCAATGAACTGTACGAGTACATCATCGGACAGTGCAAAAAAGAAGTTGCCATTGTCGAAACCGGAAAATTCGGTGCCGATATGCAAGTGAGCCTCGTCAACGACGGCCCATTTACTATAATGCTAGAATAGCACGAGTCTTATTGCTTTTGTCATTCCCGGATCAGCCGGGAATCTCCTTTGCTTGGAGTTCTTTATGAAAAAGAATCATTTGTCGTTCATGGCTTTATTGTTCGCATCAACGCTATTCGTCTCTTGTGCGGGGTCGCGCGATAGTGCTCCCGAAGGTGGCGACATGGCTGACGCTCCTTGCACGGAATGCGGCACGCAAGGCGATATCGTGCTGAAAATCACGGACGAAAAGTTCTACCGCGAATGGAACCAGGTCGCATTTAGCCGTATCGATTCTAATGCCGTTGTGGGCGTTTTCCCTGCGCTCAAGGTGACGGCGACCCGTCCCGAAGAATGCAAAATGTGCCACAGCTTCAGTGCCGATGCTTTAGACTTTGACCTTGCACGCGTCGAAGATTCTTTGTTTGCAAAAGCGTTCCCGAAAATGCAACGCGATTTGATGATTGTCGGCATGCGCGTGCCGGATGCGGATTCCGCTTATGTTGATTCTTTGTCTGCAAAGATTCTAGCTGAAAAATTCGTGGAAGGCAAACGCCTGGATGACGTGACTCCGTGGGAAGAGCGCGATGGCGTGGAACAGACGATTGCACGCCAATTGCCATTTAAGCTAAAGGACTTGTTGAACGGAATTGCTAGCCGCTATGAACTGCGTTATTTGACAATTCCGCTTGTGCTGAATGTGGAGATGGATCCGGATTTGGGCAAAAAAGGCGGCTTCAAATGGCAAATCGTGTGGAGCATGTGGGATGCCCGCTACGGTGAACTTGTCGCCCTCACTTACTCTAAGTTCACTGCCGCAACGACGACCCGCGTGGCGCCCGAAAAGGAATGGGCAACACCGTTTGCCGCTAGACTCTGGAAACTGCTCAATACCGACGTCGCGCATTTCGAAAACCATTGATTTAGTTACTAGTTCTTAGTCGTTAGATTAATTTTTGGCGCCTTCGGCGCGATTGTAAAGAACTACTGACCATTGACTAAAGACTAATTACTAACTTTAAAAACATGAACACTCCTTTCTACGTTTTTATGAAGCTTTTGCCGAAAAATGCCGCAAGCCGCATTTTCGGTGCCTTTACGCGTTTGCGCATCCCGTTTTTGAGCAAGTTCGCTCGCAACGCCTTTGCTAGCTATTACAAACTCGACATGTCTGAATCGGAATACCCGCTCAGCCATTACAAGAACATTGGTGAACTTTTTATCCGCAAGCTCAAACCGGGTATGCGACCGGTTGCCGACGGTGCCGAAATCGTAAGCCCGGTCGATGGCGTGCTTTCGCAGACGGGAACGTTCGATGGCGATGACCAAAATTTGATCCAGGCGAAGGGCAAAACTTACACGCTCAAGAGCCTTTTGCGTAGTGAAAAACTTGCAGAACGTTTCAAGGGCGGCGCTTTTGCGACGATTTACTTGGCTCCGTTTAACTACCACCGCATCCACAGCCCCGTCAAGGGCGACCTCGTGCTTTCGAGCTATTGCCCGGGTACGCTTTGGCCGGTTAACCCAGGTAGTGTTGAACGTGTCGAAGGTCTTTTCAGTATCAATGAACGCTTGACGAGTGAACTCCGCTTGGCGGACGGTTCCGAAGTGCTCGTGGTCAAGGTCGGTGCGACAAACGTTGGCCGCATTGGCGTCGTGTATAACGATTCCATCTTGACGAACGCAGGCAAGCTCCCGCGCGACAAAAAGCGCTTGGACTGGATCCCGAATCGGCAGTTCTCTTTTGACCGTGGCGATGAACTTGGCCGCTTTGAAATGGGCAGTACCGTGATTCTCGTGGTCGACAAGAAAATTCGCGAACGCCATCCGGACTTGTTCAAGTCCCGTCTTGGACAGGCGGTGAAGGTGGGCGAGGCTCTCTAGTTGGTCTCGGTAAAGCGTTTCATTCACGATGAACCAGCGCTATTCAAGGCTTCGAAAGCCTTTGTAGCGCTCCTTTTCAAGTGCGCTGACCCCATAGTTTATGTTGCTCAAAAAATGCCCACGGCGAATGAACAGATTGCGTGGACGTTGCTTGGAACGGTCTTATTCCAGGATCGTTCTTATCCCGATATTTTACGCCTTCTCGTGAAACTGTACGAGCGTTTCCCGGGTGATAAGCTTTGGTCGCTCCCCGTGCCGAAAGGTGGCGAAATCGAAGATGTTGTTGAGCAGACGTTCAATAGTCGCAACTGGACGGTCTTTGAACATGTCTCCGGAATTTTTTGGAGCGTTGGGCTTTTTGTGCGCCATCACCCGGACCTTGTGGCGTGGGTGCGTGAGCAAACTCCCGAAGAAATGTGGCAAGACTTGGGCGAAATCTATTTCATGGGACGCTCGAATCCGCGCCCTAAAGCGTGTGCTGCGATTTATCGCATGCTTGCGCCTAAGCCGCTTGGCCTTGGACTTACGTGCCGCGACAGTTCTAGAATGCCGCACTTGCCGCTCACGATGGGCGCTCGACGGTTCCTTGCGATGCTTGGGCCTGCGAAGGAATCTAGCTTTGCGGAACTGGAACCCGCTCAAAAACAAAAACTCGCGAATGAATATTTTATGGCGCTTGCTCCGGAGAACCCGTATTTTGCGGCGCATTCGCTCCAGTTCTTTCTGGAAAATGGGAGCGAGGGCTTTATTTGCCGCGAGCTGACATCGCATTGCGCGAAGTGTCCGCTTTATGAGTATTGTAATTACGCCGAAGTCCGCAAACGAGATTGATGTATGCTAAATTTTATGTGTATGAATCGTTTCTTTTCGGTGTTGCCTAAGTTTGTTTGTGCGGGAGCTTGTTTCGTTGCATTCATGCTGTGTGCATGCGAACAGAAGGTCGAAGAAATTGTCGATTACACGCTAGTGTGCTACAATGACGTGTGGCCGATGGACGAAATTCGTATCGATGAAAATCCGAACGACGATATCAAGGCTCTTGTGCGACGCATCGATTTACGCTACCCCGTGATGCTCGGCGACACTTTGGATGTGACGATTCTTGAATTCAAGAGCGACGTCTATGCGCTTGACTATTACATGAACAGTGGGCGCTTTCAGGGGATTGTTCCGATTTTGCGTGGCTCGTTTCTTGAACAAAGTATTCGCTCTGCCGCGCGAATCTTCATCTTTAAGCACGATAGCTTCCGCCGTTACGAACGCAGCGATCTTGAAACTTATGTCCACCAGTTCCCGAACGCTCGACATGGCGGGTTCCCGCAGGAATTCCTGAGTCTTCCGTTTGAACATCGCGAACCGGGGCATACTTCGATACAGACAAAATATTTCATTGGCGTTAAGGCTTATTTCCCTGTGCTCGCCCAGAGCTACAGGGATGCCGACCTGCAGTGGAATGTCGCCCGCAGTTGGGATCTTGTCGAAGAGAACGACTTTATCGCCTGGGGCCGCCAGCTGAGCATTGTACAGCCCAAAGGCATTTACCGCGAAACCTCGACGCTTTACTTTAATGCGGGCGAGGGCGTGAACGGCATGGCAACGAGACTCCCGGGTGGGCGAGTCGTGGCCGTGTGGGGTTACCTTGATTGGACTGACTTGGAACGCAAGTTTTTTACAGCGAGTGACCGCATTTACGGTGCGAGGTATTAGCGGCTTTAGCCGCAGTAGACAGTAGACAGTATGCAGTAGATAGGACTAGTTTGGCGGCTTTGCCGCGATTATGAAAAACTAACCACTAGCCTCTTTTTTATGTATTTCTTTCGTCTTTCGTCTCTCGTCTCTCGTCTATAATCTATATTAGAGCCATGGCTATTGAAAAACTTGCAGAAACTCTTTTGGAAAAGCTCCGCTTCATCACGAAGGCGGAAACTGTCATCGGTGAACCTATCCAGGCGGGCGAAACAACCGTTGTGCCTGTAAGCCGCGTGTCCGTAGGCTTTGGCTTTGGCGGTCACCAGAACAAGGGCGATACATCTGCATCTGGCGGTGGCGCTTCGGTCGACCCGGTCGCGTTTCTCGTCATCAAGGGCGATGACGTGCGCATCATGCCGATTACCAAGGATAGCTCGCTCGTGTCGAAAATCATGGACATCGTCCCTGATATTACGAATAAATTTGCTAAGAAGCCCGCTGACAATTAAGAAGTTGTCGCTGAGCGCTCTTTTGTGTTTGTAATGTCCGCCTTTGTGCGGACTTTTTTTGATTTGTCATTCCACTTCGTGGCTTGACTTGTTCGCCTCGGATATAGAAACGTGCAAGCATGTTTCTGCATCGCTCGGCTCCTTGTCATTCCCGCCTTGAGCGGGAATCTCCTTTTCTAGTCAAAAACAGAATTTTATTGGTCTTTTTCTCTATTTTTGTACTTTTGAAAACTTCGCTAAAAATTTGAGAACATCTTGAGTATGTTTGAAAATGTGGTGTTTTGCAAAAATATATTAAAAATTGCTTTTTTCTATTGACATTCGCAATTTAAAAGAGTATCTTTACTTATGTAAAAACGAGAAAGTGAAAGCCTTTGGGTGTGTGTGGGTTAGTAATTTTGAGAACAAAAAGAAGGTTCTAAACTTATCTCGGTGGTTTTACAAGGTCGTGTTTTGGTTGTTGGACCTTGTGAAATACCCGGCACGGGGACATACGTGCCACGAAATCCTCCTCCAAGGCGCCGTAATGGCGTACTCCTAACACAAAAAATAGGACCTCCTCATACTCCATGAGGAGGTTCTTCTTTTATACTCCCATTGTCATGCCCGACGCCTGTCCTCGCGCCTGTCCTCGCGCCTGTCCTCGCTTGACGGGGATGACGGGGATGATCGGGCATCTCCCTTAAACGAAAAAGCCCCGGCACTAGGCCGAGGCTTTCTCAAATGCGTTGCGCGGTTAATTAATTACCCAAGAACTTTCTTTTCGAAGTCGCCGAGGCAATCCACGAGAGCCTGCACGCCTTCGACCGGCATAGCGTTGTAGATAGAAGCGCGGAAGCCGCCGACAGAACGGTGACCCTTGAGCTGCTGGAGGCCACGAGCCTTAGCGAATTCGAGGAATTCCTTGGCGAGATCGTCAGCCTTGTCAGCTGCAACGACGTCCTTGTTGAACACGAACGGAACGTTCATGATGGAACGGTCTTCCTTAGCAGCTGTACCGACGAACACCTTGGAGTTGTCGAGTGCGCTGTAGAGGAGGGCTGCCTTGGAACGGTTCACCTTTTCGATAGCTTCAACACCACCGAATTCCTTGAGCCACTTGAGGGTGCGGTTCATCACGTACACGGCAAAGACCGGAGGTGTGTTGAACATGTTCTTTGCATCGATGTGGGTCTGGAAGTTGAGCATCGTCGGGATGGTGCGGTTCACCTTGCCGAGGAGGCCCTTCTTGATGATCGTCACGGTCACGCCAGCGCAGCTGATATTCTTCTGGGCGCCGCCGTACACAACGCCGAAGTCGGACACGTTGATCTTACGGGCGAGGAAGTCGGAGCTCACGTCTGCCATGAGGAAGCCGGACTTCGGCTTCGGGAAGTTGTGCCATTCCGTACCGTAAATCGTGTTGTTTGCGGTCACGTGGAGGTAAGTTGCGTTGTCGCTGAGCTTCAAGTTCTTGTCGATGCGGCTGTAAGTTTCAGACTTGGTGTCGCAAGCGGCGAGAGCGTTACCGAACTGCTTAGCTTCCTTGTAAGCCTTGTTTGCCCAAACGCCAGTCAAAGCGTAGTCGGCCGTAGCGTTCTGGTCGAGGAAGTTCATTGGGAGCATGCAGAACAAAAGTGAGCAACCACCACCGAGGAACACGATGTCGTAGTCTTCCGGGATGCCCATCAATTCACGGAGGTAGTCTTCCGTCTGGGCGAACATGTTTTCAATCGGCTTTGAACGGTGACTCATGGAGAGGATACTGATGCCGCTGTTTTCGAAGTCGATGCATGCAGCAGATGCTTCCTTGAGTGCCTGTTCGGGCAGGACAGACGGTCCTGCGCTAAAGTTATAGACTTTATTTGCCATTGTTGTGTTCCTTTTTAGGGGTTTGTGCCCGTTGGGGCTAAAAAAATTACGGTGTAAAATTAGTAAATCGGTGTTGGCGTGGCAATAAAAAAAGCCCGCTCGCGGCGGGCATTTTTTTAAACTCCAAGTGCCTGGATGGCAGCCTTGTACTTCTTGAGACGGAACTTCGTCTTGAGTTCGCGGCGTTCCTGACGGTGGATGTACTTGTCGTCCATGAGCACGTTCAAAATGGCGCTCTTGGCCTTGGCGGCTGTCGGGTTATCCTTGAGCGTTTCGACAAAGCGTACAAAGTCCTTTTCGCGGGCGTCGTAGGTAGCGTCTTCGGCCGGCACACCCTTTTCCATGAGGTGGCAGCTGTATTCGTCAATCCATGCCTGGTTCTTGTGGTAGGTCATCTTCTGGATGAGGTCCACCATGTCGGCCGGTACGCCCATCTTGATCATGTCGTCCGGAGTCTTTTTAGTGGCAGAAGTAATGGAATCCTGCAAAATAGCGAGAACCTGGACATCTTCGGATTCGCCTTTGTTCTTGAGATAGTCGGCGACATTCTGGAGGAAATCGATGTATGGGCCACCGGCTTTGTCTTGCTGGCCTTTGTGGACGGATTCTGCAATTTTGTAGGCGTCTTGATAAGAAAGCATTATTAACCTTTTTTTAAAAACTTCGAGCATTGTTGATGCCCATGACTTGAATATACATAAAGCTTAGTTAAAAAATCGACTGTTTTTTTTAAAAGGAGGGAAAAAGCCTGTTTTTTACGCAAAAAATGATGGGATGTGTCGAAAAATCATTTTATCGGGTTAAAAATGCCATGTTACTAAAACTTTTTGGATTTGCTATAGCCCAAATGGGTTATGCCCTAAACTCTTTACGATAAATTTAAAAAAAGCTAAATTTGTACAGGTTTTTACCCAAATGTAAATAATTGGAAACAAAAGATGAACAAGAAAACCATCAAGTTCGGGCTTGCAGTTTCTGCAATGGCTCTTTATTTCGCCGGTTGTGGCGATGACCTGTTATATTCACAGGATGTCAATCAGTTTACTACGGTTTCTTCGCTGAAGCCTGAAGACTGTAGCGATTCGACCGAAGGCTCTATGGCTTTTGTAAAGTCCAAGGCTACGATGTACGTGTGCTCTGAAGGCGAATGGGTCGCCATGAACGACCATGAAGCCATCCAGTACCGTTGCGAATCCAAGGAACTCAAGGACAAGTCCGGCATTGCGATTATTTGCGATGGCAACGATACAATCGGTGTTGTCTACAATGGCAAGAATGGTTCCGACGGCTCCAGCGGCGCGAACGGTTCCAGCGGTACGAATGGCAAGTCCGCTTATGAAATCGCAAAGGATAACGGTTTCAAGGGCTCCGAACAGGAATGGCTTGCATCCTTGAAGGGAGAAGCTGGAAAGAACGGCTCCAACGGTTCGAATGGTTCAAATGGCGTAAGTGTCGATACAGCCGCTATCAAGAAGTCTATCAATGACGCTTTGAGCGCAGCCTCTGCTAAGAGCGAAAAGGACATCAACGCCAAGTTGAGCAGCGCCTCTGCCAAGAACCAGAAGGATATTGACGATGCTCTTGCGAACTTGAGCTCTGCCTCTGCCAAGAACCAGAAGGATGTCGATGACGCCCTCAAGAACTTGAGTTCTGCAACGGACAAGTTCGGCGAAGATATCGACAGCAAGTTCAACGATGCTTACAGTAGCTTGAGTGCTGAACTTGAAGACAAAAAATGCGAAATCGTCAATACGGAACGCAACGACGAAAAGGCTATCATCACCGTGACCATCAAGTGCGGCGACGCCGAGACCAAGATGGAAATCCCGTTCACAGTCGTGAACGAGAACCTCGCCAAGGTGTACAAGAAGCATGTGGTGGTGCGTTTCCCGGTGCAGGCCAATAAGGAAACTCGCTCCAGAAACATCTACGAAGAAATCTGGAAAGAACTCAGGGGCGGCGACAATACAGAACTCACCGTGACGGACCTTGACGAAAAGTTCGCCCCGAGCGGCAAGGTGTTTATGCAGGACTTGTTCGCCTCTGCCAATAAATCCTTTGTGACAATCGAAGAAACCAACGAAAAAATGGTGGAATACAAGATTGCCCGTCTCGAAGGGGATCTCGACATCACGAACCTTACGACCCCGATTGTAAAACTCCGCGTCAAGTTGAGCTTGACACCAAGCGTATTCGCGAAACTAGGCATAGGCATAATCGGCCCTCATGGCTTAGTAACGGAGCCTACAACGGATGTTATTTTCAATGCCTATGCAGACTTGTCCGATGCATCCGATACGATTGTCATCGACTTCTTGACCGACTACAAGGCTGCCCGCGTAAAGAAGTTGGTTGACGATGGTAACGGTTTTGGTGTTGCAAACGAGCAGGCAAACAAGGAACTTGCCCACGCCCTTTATTTGGAAAACAGCGAAGAATATCCGTCTTTCGAACACTTTGTCCCTGACCAGATTGGTCTGGCCGAAAACTTCAACAGTATCGCCTGGGTGATTGCCCTCATTCAACAAAAGGACAAGACTCCGGGTTTTAACTCGGTCTATAACGCTTTCCGCAATGTCTTTGCCGAAAACGGCAACTTTAACACCGCCGTCAATACGACTTATGCAGGCAAGGAACACAGCATGTTCTTTGTTGATTACCTCGCTTTGCTTATCGACGCCGCATTCAACTTGCGGGTTGCCTATGAAACCGGGATAGATGGCTGGTTCGGTTCAGATGCCGTCTATTACAAGATTTTGCAGAATGGATTTGTGGAAGCCTATAAGCTTAAAGTCGAAGACGCAAAGGTTTTCAATGATCCGGATGGCTATAGCAGCAAGGTATATAAGTCTGATGTCAAAGGGGGATATTTCCGTTACTTTGAATATATCGAAAACGAACAAGTTTGGTATCCTGTAATTTGGGCTGCAGGGGCCGCGACGGCGGAAAAAGATTGCGATGAAAACGCAGTTAATTCGACCTTCTTCTATAGCTTTGATGGTCTTGATGACAATGCCGTTTGTGTATGCGACAATGGAAACTGCGGCTGGCAATATACTGAAAATGTATGCTTGGGCCGTAATAAAGGAGATAAGGGCGCCTGGTTTGTAGACGGGAAAATTCAAGAGTATGAGTGCGAATGTGATCTATCAGCTTCTTCTACTTGCGATGATCTTGTGCCTGGTATTCCGAACTCTTCGAACTCTGTTGCATCCTCTTCTAGCGCTGCAAGTGGCAAGACTCCAGAAGAACAGGCCAACAATCCGGAATCCAAGCTTTACCTCGGTGTGTGCAATGTCGACAACGAAGGCAAAGAAAAACTGTTCGACATCAGGAATGCGGAACTTGCCACGACAACAAGCAAAACAACCTTTGTATGCGATGGCTCCAAATGGAGACAGAAAGATTATCATGATGAGAAATATGGAATATGTTCAAAAACTACGATGGAAAAGGGCGAAGTCAAGGAAGAAAATGGTTCCGAACATTATAAGTGCGATTACCTTGATAAACAGGAAAAATACGAATGGATCGCTGCTGATTGGCAAGACGTGTATAATGAAAAGGCTTGCCATTATGGCTATGTCAATAAAAAAATGGTTACTGGATCCGGTTATGAATATGTTTGTGAAGAAAATTCTGAATATACAGACAACGACGGTAACCATACCCATGAATGGCGTGAAACGACTGTTGATGAATTTTGCGTGGGTGATCGCGTCGAGGCTACAGTGCAGAAGCTTGAAGACGAAGACCTCGGCGAATCGACCTTCAACGAAAAGTGTAGCTACCACGGTTCTACCTATGCGAGAAACAATACTGCTAGCGGGGCCAAGGAATGGGTGTACTACGGTAATTTTACCAACGAAAGCACAAGAAACAGCGTCCTCTTGCTCTTGAATGGTTATAAGGATAATATAATTTACGCTTGTAACGATTGGGTCAACATCTACTGTGAGCCAGTTTCTGTAGAAACCGTGCAGAGTAAAATTGCCTCGAATATGCCAGAAGTCGAAAAACAGAAATGGATTAATGTCCTTTGCAACTATGGCGATTACAAGCGTGCTAGTGGCTACGCCGACGGCATCGCCTTTGAAGTCAACGTAACGTTAAAGAGTGGCGAAAATCCGAAGACGTTTGTCGCTAGTGCCAAGAGAGATGATTGGCACGAACCTACCTTTGAGGATATCTATGGCAAATGCGATAAAGATAAGATGGAAAATCAAACCAAAGTAGCTGTTTACGGAGGGGAAAAATACAAGTGTAACTACATTTCTGGAGGTCCTTCCAGCGGATACTACTCTTGGGTTAAAGCAAGCGATTTGGATGAAAACGCAACGCTTGGAATTTGCACGAGAAATCGAAAAAAAGATGCCGCTGTAGTCGGTGACGTATACTATGAATGTCTTAGTAATGGTAACGCAGAAGGAATCCCCGCAAGTTCTTCCTCCACAGATTGGCTAAAAATTAATGAAAATGAGTACCTTAACGCCAAGTTTGGTTATTGCGATACCGATAGAGGTGATACTAAAAACATTGCAGACATTAAGAGCGAAACCCTCAAGGATGGTGAAAGCCACAGTTTCAAGTGCTCTATAGCTAAAGACGTCGTAAATGACTATGGTAAGTGGGTTGACGCCTCCACAGACATTGTTCTCGACAAGATTTGCAACAGAGATAACGAAGATGCAACAGTTACCAAAGAAAGCGTAATCTATGTCTGTGCGTACAAGGATGAATCATCCATGTATCAGTGGATTACTTCTGATGAGTACTGCGAAACTCATGGTGAAAATTTGACATATGGCGGGTATCTTGATAATCCGTATAGTTCTTCTAGTATGTCTCACTGTGGTAGACGTATTGAATGTCAAACGGAAACCGACAAGAAAATCTGCCATGTCGGTACCGAGTCTTTCGTCAATTTGGATACCGTGTGGCAATCTGTGGCAGTATATTGCGATAAACATTCTACAGGTTCCGCCTGTGAATTTGTCAATCATGAAGGTGAAGATATAACTATGTCTACTCTTAAGTATTACGAACAAACGGAATACTACGTAAAAACAGAACAAGGTTATAAGAAAGCAGAAACTGCAGAAGAATATTGCGATGCGTTTAGTCAGGATCATAAAGGGCTCTGCGTATTTGATTTTGGCATTTATACGTATTACGAAAGTTCCAGGGAATGGGACCTTACCCTTTTGTACTAGAACATGAAAAAACTTACCCTTATACTCGCACTTGCGCAGGCGGCTGTCTTTGCTCAGACTGGCCTCCTGGGGGGTAAAACTGGCCTCCACCAGCAAGATGCGAATACGCTTGGATTTTTCCACTTCCGTTTAGGGACGGGCGGTACAATTGCGACAGATAACTGGGGCTACACCCGTGGCGCCTTGTTTACGGACCAACATGGTCGTACCCAGGAACTCGATGTGTGGGACGCCCGTATGGAAAAGGGCCGCATTGACGGCGCTTTGGCCGGTAACTTTAACTTTGCGTTTGGCCTCCGTGACGACTTGGATATCGGCGTGAGCCTCCCGATTTACTACGACCACGCAAAGGACTACTCTGGCGAAGCTATCCGCGCTCACATGGGCAAGGGTGGCCTCGGTGACTTGCAGTTCTATGCAAAATACCGCACGCCGCACTGGTTTGGCCCGGATTACATGACAACTGCCGCCGTTGTGGATTTGACGGTCCCGACTGGCTGGAGGGGCGTGGGTATCCGCCCGCGTCACGCCTGGTTCCTCGATAACGAAGGCGGCCCGACGTATGCCTACACGGCAAACAGCGTAATGCTCGGCCTTACGGGGGTTGTCTCTGTCGATTACAACAAGAAGGGTGTTCCGCTTGTCTGGAATTCTTCTCTTGGACTCATGATCGGCTTTGGCGATGCCTCGAATACGCTTGTGTATAGCACGGGCGTGAACTGGCTCGTGAACGATTATTTCCAGCCGTTCCTCGAATTCAGTGGCGAAATGCGCTTTGGCAACGATGCGTATCCGTTCAGCCCGATTACCGACCCGATGGTGCTCACGCCGGGTATCAATGTGAAGATTCCGTTCTTCAACATTGACTTTGCTGCGGGTATCGATATCGGTATCGGAAACCTTGTGGATGGCTATGACCGTAAAGACGCGATGGACAACTGCAAGGATTTCCAGATCAAGTTCAAGGGCGAAACGGGTTACAGGGCTAGCTACTGCTATGTTGCCCAGCCGCTTATTGCCGGTATCGCAAAGCTCACGTGGACGTTTGGCTTTGACGGCGACGACGATAACGATGGCGTAAAGAACCGCAAGGACAAGTGTCCGGAAACGTTCCCGCCGATAGTCGTGGACGAAGACGGCTGCGGCATCGATACTGACGAAGACAAGGTCTTTGACGGTCTCGACAAGTGCCCGGAAACGCCGAAGGGTGTCGCCGTGGATTCTGTCGGTTGCCCGCTGGATACGGACGAAGATACGGTCCCGGATTACAAGGATATGTGCCCTGAAACGCCGAAGGGCGTCAAGGTAGATTCTGTCGGCTGCCCGCTGGATACGGACGAAGACACGGTCCCAGATTACAAGGACCAGTGCCCTGAAACGCCGAAGGGCTTGCCTGTGGATTCTGTTGGTTGCCCGCTCGACAGCGACAAGGACGGAGTCTTTGATGGGCCGGACAAGTGCCCGGATACGCCGGAAGGTGTCGCCGTGGATGCTGACGGTTGCCCGCTCGATACCGATAAGGATGGCGTGCCGGATTACCGTGACAAGTGCCCGAATACGCTCCCGGGAATTCAGGTGAACAAGCGTGGCTGCCCGCTGCGCCGCAAGGAAGACCTGGACTACCTCAAGAAGGGTATTCAGTTCGAATTCGACTCGGCAAAGCTTTTGAAGTCCAGTTACCCGACTTTGGACGACATTATCGCTCTCTTGGAAAAGATTCCGGAAGTGAAACTTGAAGTCCAGGGCCATACGGATATCGTGGGTACTGAAGATTACAACCAGAAGCTTTCTGAAGACCGTGCTCACTCTGTGACGGATTACTTCCAGTCGAAGGGTATTCCTGGCGAACGCCTCCGTGCAATCGGCTTTGGTACTCGCGTGCCTGTTGCTGATAACGTAACGGACGAAGGCCGTGCCAAGAACCGCCGCGTGGAACTCATCCCGTTCGGTTACTACACCGAAGGCGATAGCACCGTGGCTGCTCCGTCTGACTCTCTGCTGAACGACAGCACGGCTGTGCCGCCTCCGACAAAGTCCGAGGTGAAGCCGGAATCCAAGCCCGAAGTGAAGGTGAAGCTCAAGGCCAATGCCGAAAAGAAGGTGAGGTCTGCTTCTAAGGCTGGCCTGAAGCGCTTGAAGAACATGCGCGACAGAGCTGAAAAGGCTGTTGTCGAAATGAAGTCGGAAGCTGCTGCCGCTGCAAAGCCGAAACCGGCCGAGACTGCTCCGGCAAAGGCAAGTGCGCCTGCTCCGGCTCCGTAGGGCGATGTCATGCCCGGCGATTGTCATCCCGGACCCCGTTCCGGGAGGGCATCACCCTCTTGAAAATGTGAAAAGACCTGGCCGTGAGCCAGGTCTTTTTGCTTGTAATCCTTGCTCCAGCCAAGGTCGCTGGACTCATCAATCGGAAAGGTCGCTGAGCCTGCCGAAGCGTCGGCGCTGTTTACCCGGCGAAGTTCTTGCCGAGAATTGCAGAGACGTTCTTGAGGATTCCCTCGGCGACGTCCGGCTTGTTCATGGAGTAAACATGTACGTTTGTGATGCCGTTCGCGTAGAGGTCGATAATCTGGTCGCTGGCGTAGATGATGCCGGCTTGCTTCATGGCTTCCGGATCGCTACCGAACTTGTCCACAAGCGACTTGAAACGCTGCGGCATGAAGGAGCCCGATAGCTTAATGGCGCGTTCGACCTGGTTTGCGTTCGTGATGGGCATGATGCCGGGGAGCACCGGGCAGTTCACGCCTGCATCGCGGAGCTTGTAAAGGAAGCTGAAGAAAAGGTTGTTGTCGAAGACCATCTGCGTTGTGAGGAAGTCTGCGCCTGCTTCGACCTTTTCCTTGAGGTGCTTGATATCTTCGGCTTGGTTTGGACTTTCCGGGTGTTTTTCCGGGTAGCATGCGGCGCCAATGCAAAAATCGGCATCAGCGGCTTTGAGTTCGCGGATGAGTTCCACAGCATGGTGGTAGTCGCAATCACCGCGACCGTTTGCAATGAGTTCCGGCGTGAGGTCGCCACGGAGGGCCATCACGTTCTTGATGCCGGCGGCCTTCATGTCTTCGATGCGCTGGTGGATGGTTTCCTTGGTGCTCGAAATGCAGGTGAGGTGGGCGAGCATCGGAATGTTGAAATTGTACTTGAGATTCTTCGCAATTTCGAGCGTGTACTGGCTTACGCCGCCGCCTGCGCCGTATGTGACGCTCATGAACGCCGGCTTGAGGGCTGCAATTGCCTCGGTGGCTGCTTTAACGTTTTCAAAACTCGTTTCTTTTTTGGGCGGGAACACCTCGAAGGAGAGGCTCATCTTGTCTTGCTTCAGGATGTCGATAATCTTCATTGTATCTCCGTGCATCGGTTGGCCTTGTGGTGTTTAATTGTGAGGCAAAGCCTTGCGTTGCGCTATAGGTTTATGCAAATATTTAAATTCATGCATAAATGTAGATAAAATTCCCGATGATGGCAATAGGGAGAGCGTAATTTTTTGGAGAAGTGGATGATTGACTGCTATGTAAAATGTCGCGAGTCGTGCGCTGAAATTGACGAAAAAACAAAATATTTGCTATATTATGACCCACCTTGAAAAAGGTCTCGCCGTCGTAGCTCAGTTGGATAGAGCAGTTGCCTTCTAAGCAACGGGTCGTGGGTTCGACTCCCGCCGACGGTATGAAAGGTTCGTGCGCCGTAGGCGTGCGAACCTTTCATGTTTTTGGTGTTGAGGAGAACCCAAGTTCGCCCCGCCGACGGTCTATAAAACAACAGACCCCGGCACAGAGGCCGGGGCTGTCTAAAAATGGAGATTCCCCGTTAGGGGAATGACAAGTCTTATTACTTTTTCAGAATCTTGTTGAGCGTTGCGCGCAAGTGGTTCATGTTCGCTTCGTTGAGCGTCTCGTAGCGGTAGAACGTGCCGTCCTTCTGCACGAGGTAGACCACCGGGATATAGCCCGTGCCGTAAGCCGGCCCAAACTTGCTATCCGTGTCCTGGAACACCGGAATGACCGCGTGGTACTGGTCGATGAACAGGCGGATGTCGTTCTTCTTGATGCCGCCGTTCAAGCCGATTGCAATGCCTGTGAGTCCCTTGGATTCATATTCCTTGATGAGGTTCTGGATTTCGGGGAAGTGCTTTTGGCAGTGTGGGCACTTGGGGCTGAAATAGTAGATGAGCAACGGGCGGTTGCTGAATTGCGCGAATAAAATGCCCGGATCGCTGATGCCCGAAAGGTGCGTAGAAAAGTCCATGATCATGGGCTTTTCAGTCTTGGGATCCATCATTAACTTAACATCGGCGACTTGCGGCTCCGGTGCGAACTGCGCAAAACCCATGACGGCTACAAGAGCTACCAAACTGAAAATGCGACTAAGCATACACATACTCCTAAAAACGTTTTTCGCTGATCTAGAGGATCTTTTTAAACAATTGTAAAATACCAAAAAATAAGGGGGTTAATTGTGATTTTCGTCAAAAAAAAGCAAAAATAATGTAAAAAATGATGGTTTGCGCGCGTTCGGTTCGCGCGCGTTCATGTTATTCGGCTAAGATTCTCTTGAAATTTGTGGGCGAAAATGAAGGGTTTTCCATGAATTCCTGCTCAAAAATCGCCATGATTTCTTCGGAATATTCGGTTTGCTTGCTCAGCAATTTTACAGCGTCAATTTTTGCTTGCGGATTTGTGGCGCTTGCGAAAACTTGTCCGAGCTTTTGAAGCATAATCCAGAAGTAAATCGCAAACTCGACCTTGGTGAGAGAGTTTCCGTCGAACAAGCTTTTTTCGTAGTAACGGAATAGCAAGTAGGCGATGATTTTTTCGCCATCGCTATCTGAGAAAAGTGGATTGCGTAAGTCTTGGCTTGCGTCTTTTGTGATTTGCCGACCATTTTCTTTTAGTTGCTTGTAGGCGGAGTCCCAGGTGGGGCCGTAGCTTTCGCCTTTGCCGAGAATATTGATCCACGACTGGTGGATGTTGTTCGAAATTTCGTTATCTATGATGTTGCTGCGGTGCTTATCGCCTTGTTCTGCAATATCGAGGCCGCTTGTTTCGATGGCGTAATCTAGCAGTTCGGCTAGGCGTTTGTTCAGTGGCTTGCCGTGGTCGGCGAGGATTGCAAATAAATGATTTCGCTCTTCAAAGATGGCGTTGCGGGCTTCGATGGCGTCTTCGGGAATGTCGTCTGGAAATTCGTTGATTTCGCGCTCGACAAACGTAATGGGCGAGGTGGCTGTGCCTTTGCATTCGAGCAGCAATCGTACGGCTTCTTCGCAGCAGAGACCCACGCCTTTTTCCATGATGTCGCCGTAGACTTCCACAAATCGCGGGTGCTCGCGGCAAATGTCGCACAAGCTAGATTCCCCGAGATGGCAAATTATGTCGCAAAGTCCGTCTTGCCTTAAAAACGGGCAACGGTCGCCAGGGCGCAGTTTGAAATGGTTGTCTTCGATGTTCTGCCGGAGCTTTTTGCCAAATTCTCCCTGGACTTTGGCGTAGCGCTTGGCGCTAACTTCGTCGATGTCGATTTCCCAGCCGACGCAGCAGGTGTCGGTGCATTTGTCGGCGGTACAATGGAACGAATCGTAAAAAGCGGGAATGCGGAGAAGCATAGGAGTTAGTTGGCAGTTGGTAGAACTTAGAGCTTAGAATATAGAATAAGAGTTTAAGATGGTTGCTCCGCTGTCTCTGGGATGCGTTGTCTAAGTTCTAAGAGCGTAGCGGACTCAGTTCTGCCAACTAATATTGCTTGTAACAAAAATCTTACGCAAATATTACCATGTGTCGGCTGAAAATTGCTGGGAGGAACGAAAATTTATGTAAAATTTTCTTAACAAAGCCGAAAAGTATGCTTTTTTTAAGTTCGACCTCTGTTTTCTATTGCCATGGTGGTAGAAAGTGGGTATATTTGTCACGTGTGTTAAGTGTTGTGGTAAAATGTGTCAAATATGGATTTCACTTCTTTCATAGGACAAGCCCAGACGGCGATCGATGGAAAGGGAAGGACCTCCTTCCCTAGGGAATTCCGTCGTCAGCTTTCGGCGTCCGAAGGGAATGAGTTCGTGGTCACCCGTGGCCCGGACCGCACCCTCCGGTTGTATGTCCTATCCGAGTATGAGAAATTCATGGCGGACTTGGATGCTAGGTCCGACCGCCGTCAAACCGACCTAGTTCGGAGAGGCCTCTGCCCCACGGTTGTGGAGATGGATGGCCAGAACCGCATTTTACTTCCGAAGATTTTATTGGAATATGCCGGCCTTAAAGACGAAGTTCTTTACGTCCAGGCCAGCGGTAAGACTCTCGAATTATGGAATCCTGAACGATTCAACGAAAAGTATGGATTGCAGACAAGTGAAGCAATCGATGCCTTCGATGCCGCGTTCTATGGTGAAGGTTTGACGGAGGGGGCTAATGGCAGATAAGAACCTCCGCAAGTCAGTACATGTAAATGAAATTTCCGAAGCCGCGGTCGCAGGGGTTCAAGGGAGAGAATTCTATCACGATCCGGTAATGCTCCAGGAATGCCTTGAAGGTTTGAACATCAAGGCCGATGGAACGTATGCGGACTGCACCCTCGGTGGTGGCGGCCATTCTTACGCCATTGCCCAGAAACTCAATGAAAACGGCGTGCTCCATGCTTTTGATCGCGATGACGAAGCGGTCCAGTTTGCGACGAAGCGCCTTGCTGGTGTTCTCCCCAAGTTTATAGTCCATCCAGTTCCGTTTGCTGAACTTGGTAACGAGATTGAACCGAATTCACTCGACGGTATCCTTTACGACCTCGGCATCAGCAGCCACCAGGTAGATGACTCTAGCCGTGGCTTTACGTTTGTAGGCGATAATCCGCTCGACCTCCGCATGGACCGCCGCGAAAACGTGTCTGCTCAGGAATGGCTCCGCAACGTAAGCGAAGACGATTTTGCCGCGGCGCTGCGCAAGAATGCCGATATGGATCGTGCGTTCAAGCTCGCTACGCGTATCAAGGAAAAGGTTAAAGAAATTACTGCCGAAGGTCGCGACGTGCTCCCGAGCGATATCAAGGCCGTTGTCGAAGCTGTGTTCCCGGACAAGCGCCGTGACGCCAATAGTTTGCTCGCCCGCGTGTTCCAGGCTGTACGCATGGAAGTGAACGGCGAACTCAAGCAGATTGAAGATAGTCTCCGCGCTGCTGTTGATTGCCTTAAGGTGGGTGGTCGCCTCGTGGTGATGAGCTACCATTCCGTGGAAGACCGCTGCGTCAAGGAAACGGCGGCAGAATTTGAAAAAGCATGCATTTGCCCGGAAAACTTGCCGGTTTGCATGTGCGGTGGCAACCACCAGCGCTTAAAGAAAGTGAACCGTAAGCCGATTTTGCCCTCGGCCGAAGAAATCAACAGGAACAGCCGGGCTCGTTCTGCAAAATTAAGGGTCTATGAAAGAGTATGACTGATAATGTGCAGAATGAAACCATAGGGTCCGAAAAGCAGGGTGTCATGGGATTGGTATTCCTTTTAGTCCTCATGATTACTATTGCGAGCATGTGCCCTGTGTATATGCAGAATAGCGTTGATCATCTTTACGGTAGTTATTTTGGTCTGAAGAAGAAGGCTGAACTTCTGAATCGTGAAATCCTTTTGAAGGATTACGAAATCAACAAGCTCATGTCCTTGAACCACCTTGCAAAGTTTGCGGAACAGACGAATCTTGGCTTGAATTCTGTTCCTGTAAAAGTCATGATAATGGGGGAATCGCATGAATAAATTCGGTGCTGATCCTCTGTTTATCTTGAAGAGTCTCGTACTTTGCACGATTTTCGTGCTTGTGCTGCAGACGTTTGACATCCAGGTCTTGAACCGTAATGTTTACCAGATGAAGACCCGTTCCATGGTGACGCATACAAAGAACTTGCATGCCGAACGTGGCTCCATTATGGATAGGAATGGCGTCGTGTTTGCTGAAAGCATGCGCGATACAAATGCGTTTCTGGGCTATAGCCGCCTCTTTTTGCAGGGTTCCCTTGCATCCCAGATTGTGGGCAAGGTTGACCATAGCGGTAGCGGTAACCTTGGCATGGAAAAGATTTACAACGATAGCCTCCGCGGTGATGAAGGTATTCGCCTGAGCATCCAGAAAGAGAACAAGAGCGAAGTTTATTCGCGCTCGAAGAACGTTGTCGAAGCTAGGTCTGGCTTGAATCTTGTGCTGACGATTGACCGCGATATGCAGGAAATTGTCGAAAAGGCCTTGAAGGATGGCGTTGCCGAATTTGCCGCAAAGAGTGCAAGTGCTGTGGTGGTGGATCCGTATACAGGCGAAATCCTTGCGATGGCGAGCTACCCGACGTTTGATCCGAATTCCAAGAATCAGGGGATTGACCGCGCGGCAAAGAACGAAATCATTTCGATGTCGTACGAGCCGGGTTCTACGTTCAAGGTCATTACTGCTGCTGCAGCCCTTGAAAATAACGTGGTCAGTCCGCAAAAGGTTTTTGCAAACGAAGGCCGTTGCTGGCAGTGGAACCCGCGCTCTGAAAAGATATGCGATACCCACGTCTATGGCGATATGGACATGAGCGAAGCCATGGTGCAGTCTTCGAATATCGTGTTTGCAAAGATTGCCTCTGAAGTGGGCGCTGTCCGTATGCATAAGATGGCGCGTGCGTTCGGCATTGGCGAGAAGGCGTTTGACAATTATGTTGGCGAAGAAAACGGAAGGCTTTTGAAGCCGACGGAACTCACTCGCGATGATAGAACGCTAAAGACGATGGGCTTTGGACATGCCGTCTCGACGACGCCAATCCAGATGGTGATGGCGTATGCGGCTATTGCAAATGGCGGAAAACTGATGCGTCCGCAGATTGTGAAGGAATGGCGCAATTCCAATAACGAGGTCATCCGGAAGGTCGAACCGGAAGAACTCCGCAGGGTTGTGTCTGAAAAGACGGCTGCGACGATTCGCAAGATGCTTTATCGCGTGGTGAATAGCGGTACGGCAAAGCGCGTCGCTTCGCAGAAGCTTACTGACGTTCTGTTTGGCGGCAAGACGGGTACGGCTGAAAAGTACAACCACTTGACCCGTTCTTATGACCGCAATTCCCAGGTGGCATCTTTCATCGGGCTTGCTCCGGCCGAAGAGACTCGTTATGTGTGCTTGGTGCTTGTGGACGATCCGCAAGGGAAGCATGTAGGTGGCCTTACTGCTGGGCCTATTTTCCGCCGCATCATGGAAGGAATTTATTACCACCCGTCGCTCTCTCCGATTGCGCACAACTTAAAGCAGGTGAAACTCGGGTCTGCATGCGACAAGGATTTTGCCGGTATGCCGGTGAGTGCCGCGAAGGATTACGCTCGTAAGCACCAGTGCGTGGTGCGTTTTGAAGGCAAGGGCCTCCGTGTGATTTCGGAGCGTGTCGATGCCGGTCTCGTGAATGGAAAGGTGCTTATGCTCGGCGATGCCGTGGCAAGCAGGATGCCCAACTTGCAGGGACTCTCATTGAGGGATGCTCTTGAGGTGATGGGGAATATCCGCATGAATGTTGAATATACAGGAAAGGGACGTGTTGTAGCTCAGGAGCCCAAAGCCGAAGAGACTTTGCAGAAGGGCATGATTTGCAAGCTGACCTTAAAGGAGAAAAGCTGATGATTTCGGAAGGACTGATGGAAAAGTTGTCCGTGACGGGGCTTTGCGATGATTCCCGCCGTGTGAAACCGGGGAATTTGTTCTTCTCCGTTCCTACGGAAGGTTTTGAAGCCTTTGCCCGTAGCGCTATTGTGGCTGGTGCCGTTGCGGTTGTGGGCGAGACGATGGCTCCCGAAGGCCTGACGTCGAAGTGGATCCAGGTGCCCGATGTGAAGGCGGCGCGTCTCGAAGCGGCTAAGATTTTCTACAAGGATCCGTTCAGCAAGCTCACTTGCCATGCCATTACGGGTACGAACGGCAAGACGACAAGTGCGTTCCTCATGAATGCGATGCTTGAGGCGGCTGGCCACAAGACTGCTTTGCTTGGCACTATCAAGAACAAGATTGGTGACAAGTCTGTGCCGGCATCGCTTACGACGCCTGGGCTTTTGGATCTTTACGACTTTGCGTCCCGCGCTGTTGCTGCGGGTTGCACCGACCTTGTGATGGAAGCGTCTTCGCACTCGCTCCACCAGGGCCGTGTGGCTGGCATTAAATTCAGAAGCGGACTCTTTAGCAACTTGACGCAGGACCATCTCGATTACCACAAGACGATGGATGCCTACTTCGAAGCAAAGAAGTTGCTCTTTACAAAGTACCTCGCCGAAAATGGCGTGGCCGTCATCAACATTGACGATGCTCACGGCGAAAAGCTTTTTAATTCTCTCGATTGTCGCAAGGTTGCGGTCTCGAGGCTTGGTAAGGCAAAGGCAGATGTGAAGCCGGCTGGTGAAATCAAGAGCACGGAAGATGGCCTTGAATTCACGCTCCCGATGATTGCGAACGAAAAGTTTGAAACTCCGCTCTGTGGCGACTTTAACGTGGACAACTTGCTCCTGGTGCTTGCCTGGGCTCACGCTCTCTGTGTGCCTGAAGATGCCATGCGCAAGGCGATTGCGACTGTGCGCGTTCCGGGCCGTTTTGAAAAGGTCTGGAGCAAGGACGGTAAGCACGTGATTGTGGACTATGCCCACA
Organism: Fibrobacter sp. UBA4297; assembly: GCF_002394865.1. NCBI lineage: Bacteria > Pseudomonadati > Fibrobacterota > Fibrobacteria > Fibrobacterales > Fibrobacteraceae > Fibrobacter > Fibrobacter sp. UBA4297. The sequence goes on from NZ_DGUZ01000001.1 coordinate 138,944, forward strand.
CGCCGGATGCTCTTGAACGCGTGCTGAATGTGGCCCGTAGCCTTTGTCGCGGCAAGCTTTCGACCGTATTTGGTTGCGGTGGTGACCGCGACAAGACGAAGCGCCCGATTATGGGTGGCATTGCCGAACGCATTGCGGACAAGGCTTGGCTCACCTCGGATAATCCGCGTACCGAAAAGCCTGCGGACATTATCGCTGACGTTCGCGCCGGCATGACGACGGACAAGTTTGAAGTGGTCGAAAACCGCGAAGAAGCCATCAAGCGCGCTTGTGCAGAACTCAAGAGCGGCGACTGGCTTGTGATTGCAGGGAAGGGCCATGAGGATTACCAGATTATTGGTAAGACCAAACACCATTTTGACGATCGCGAAATCGCGGTGAAGGCGATGACTGATGCTGAAGCTTGATTTGACTATTGGAGAAATGCTCGAGATTCTGGAAACCGAAGCTGTCGGCGTTCCGGCCCGCACCTTGAAACGCAAGGTGAATCTCTGCATGGATTCTCGTGAAAGTGCCAAGGGCGTTGTCTTTTGGCCGATTAAGGGTGTCCGTTTTGACGCCCACCAGTTTGTACCTCAAATGGAAAAGGATGGAGCTCTGATGAGCGTAGTAAACCAAACCGCTATCGATCCGAATTTCAAGATGTACGCTCCGGTCGATGATACGACGAAGGCTCTCTTGAAGCTTGCCAAGGGCTATCAAAGACTTTTCAAGTTGAAGAAGGTCGCCATTACAGGTAGTAACGGCAAGACCACTACAAAGGAAATGACGAAGGCTGTGCTTTCGATGAAGTACAACACCCACGCGACAAAGGGGAACTTCAACAACCATATCGGTGTCCCGATGACGCTGTTCCAGCTGAAGCACAGCCACGAAGCCGCTGTTGTCGAAATGGGAACAAGCGGTCCGGACGAAATCCGCCCGCTTTCCTTGGCTACAGAACCCGATATTGCCGTGATTACGAACATTGGCGCAAGCCACTTGGAACGTCTTGGCGATTTGGACGGCGTGTTCAATGAAAAGATCAATATTGTCGCAGGCCTCAAGAAGGGCGGCACGCTGATTGTGAATGCCGATGACGAACGCCTCTGCAAGGTAAAGGCGACCAAGAATTACAAGGTCGTGACTTTCGGTGTCCGCCGTGGTGTCGTGAAGCCCGAAAAGCTCAAGTGGAACGAAAACCTCTGCGCAGATTTCTACGTTGGCCGTACGCATTTTGTTTTGAACGTGCCGGGTGACCATAACCTTTATGACGCTCTCGCGGCGATTGCCGTTGGCGAAGCTCTCCGCATCCCGAAGGGCGATATCGCGAAGGCCTTGGCAGGCTTTAGCTCTACGAGCATGCGCATGGAAATCAAGGCGGCAAACGGCTTCAAGGTGATTTCGGATTGCTACAACGCAAACCCGTCTTCGACGAAGATGGCGCTCCAGACACTTGGCAACATGCGTGTCGAAGGCAAGCGCATTGCTGTGCTTGGTGACATGCTCGAACTTGGCAAGGAAAGTGGCAATTTGCACAAGCAGATTGGTGCTCTCGTGCCTGAGATGAATTTTGACATGCTCCTCGCTGTTGGCAAGGAAGCGAAGAAGTACGTGGAAGGCGCAAAGTCCCGTGGCATGAAGAACGTGCAGTATTTCGAAACAGTCCCGGAAGTCATCAACGAACTGAGCGAAATTGTCGCCGAAGGGGATATCCTCTTGGTGAAGGGGAGCCGTGGCATGCACATGGAGCAGGTGGTGGACGCACTCCTCCGCATGGTGCCGGTATTCAAGGTTTAAGGTAAGGTCTAGCAGTCAATATGTCAACGACAACACAGACAGCCGGAATTAACAAGCTTTTGCTTTTTGTCACATTAGCATTAATGTGCTTTGGCATTGCTGTTATCTATTCTGCATCTGCGCCTGTGGCGTCCTTGAAGAATTTGGCTCCGGAACATTACCTCATGAAGCACCTCTCCAAAGTCCTTGCTTCGTTTGTTATTCTTGCTGCGTTCTGCAAGATTGACTATGCGCTTTGGAAGGTGGCGGCCCGCTATATCTTTGGCTTTGGAGCCATCCTCACGTTGGCGGCAACGATTATGGGTGTTGCGACGAAGGGCGCTAGCCGTTGGATTTTTGGTATCCAGCCGTCTGAAATTTTGAAGTTTGGCTTTATCATCTGGATTTGCTCTAAGCTTTCGGATGCTGGTGATGATATCAAGTCGCTCAAGTGTACAATTATCCAGCCGGCAATTCCTCTTGGAATATCTGCGGTCATTTTGCTTAGCCAGCCGAATTTTTCGATGTTCATCATGTTCTGCATGTTGCTGCTTGTGCTTCTCCTTGTTTCTGGCGCAAACTACAAGTACGTGAGCATTGCCGCCTTGGGGAGCATACCAGCAGGAATCATCGCGATGCTTTGCACGTCGCATACTCGCAAGCGCATTCTTGCGTTTTTCTCGGATGAGGGAACGAGTAGCGCTGGTGCGCAGTACCAAGTGGACCATGCTCTTGAAGCGCTTGGAAATGGAGGCATTTTTGGGACGGGTGCAGGCCTTGGCGTTCAGAAGTTCGGCTATTTGCCCGAGGCTTATAAGGATGTGGTGTACGCTGTGATTGGTGAAGAATATGGATTTTTGGGAACCTTGCTCGTGCTGGTTGCTTTTGCGATTCTCTTTTCGCAGGGCTATAACATTGCAAGGGCCTCGACGACACGTTTTGGCAGGTATTTGGCTGTGGCGCTTACGACATCGATTTTCATGAATTTTGTCATTCATGTTTGCGTATGCGTTAGACTTATCCCCGCGACAGGTCAGCCGCTTCCGTTTATCAGTTTTGGTGGAACGAACTTGATGGTGACATCTGCGTTTATTGGAATTTTGTTGAATATATCTCGCCCGACGAGCGGACGGAGCATTCATGAACCTTATATGAGCAATCCGGTTTCGTTTGACGTGAATCCTGTTATGAATTTTAGGACAAGAAGGAGTTCTGTATGAAAAAGTTCCTCTTTGTTTGCGGTGGCACGGGTGGCCATATTTTCCCGGCAGTGGCTATTGCCGAGAGCTTGAAGAAGATGGGTGTGACTCAGATTACTTTTGCAGGCCGTAAGGATTCTATGGAAGAACGCCTTGTGGCAAAGAACTGGCCGTACGAATACATTTCGGCGGTTCCACTGCACCGTGGACCGTTCCTCAAGAATTTGGCTTTGCCGTTCAACTTGACAAAGTCCTTGATCCGTGCTAAGAGCGTTGTAAAAAAAGTGGCTCCGGATGTGGTGATTGCAACGGGTGGCTATGTGTCGCTCCCGATTGTGCTTGCTGCAGGTTCTATGGGTATTCCGGTTTATTTGCAGGAACAGAATGCTGTTGCCGGTATTGCAAACAAGGTCGGTGCCCGTTATGCAAAGACTGTTTTTGTGACCTCCGAAGAGGCCATGAAGGGGTTCCCGATCGAAAAGACCCGCATTCTTGGCAATCCGATTCGTGACTTGCCTGCAGCGGATTCCTTGGCTCGCCCGATTGAATACCGTGAAGGCCGCAAGGCAGTGTTTATTGTCGGCGGCTCCCAGGGGGCTGCAGGCATCAACAACAAGATTGAAGAAAGCATTGGCCGCATTGCCGCCCACGAAGATATTAGCGTCGTGTGGCAGGTGGGTGTGAAGAATGTCGATGCAATTAACGGGCGCCTCGGCATTTTGCCGAACGTCGCTGTCCGTGGTTTTTTGGATAACATCTATGCTTACATGAAGCACGCCGATTTGATAATTAGCCGCGCTGGTGCATCGGGACTTGCTGAAATCCTCGCTTTTGGAAAGCCGTCCATTTTGCTCCCGTACCCGCATGCGACTGCGAACCATCAGGAACACAATGCACGCGTGGTTGAGAAAGCGGGCGCAGCTCTTGTGGAACTTGATGATGAACCGAATGATCTTTGGAACAAGGTGGAAGCTCTCCTGTACGATTCTGAACGTCTGGAGAAGATGGGCGAAGCGGCCAAGACGCTTGGCATGCCCGATGCCGCTGACCAGATTGCAAAAATTATCCTGGATATGGAGAGATCGTAATGCAGATTAATGATTGTAAACGTGTTCGTCGCCTTCATTTTGTGGGTATCGGTGGCGCCGGTATGTCCGGTATTGCCGAAGTGCTCCACGAAAACGGCTTTGTGGTGACGGGTTCCGATATGGGTGAAGGTGCAGTTATAGATTACCTGAAAGGCCTTGGCATCCGTATTGCCCCGAAGCACGAAGCAAAGAATGTCGTAGATGCGGACTTGGTCGTTTATTCTTCTGCGATTCCGTATGACAATCCGGAACTTGTCGAAGCGCGCAACCGCCGTATTCCGGTGATTCGCCGTGCCGAAATGCTCGGTGAACTCATGCGCCTCAAGTACACGCTTTCTATTGCTGGTACGCATGGCAAGACTACGACGACGTCCATTGTTGGCGCCATCTGGGAAGAAGCTGGCCTTGATCCGACGATTATCGTGGGTGGCATTGTGAAGGGCAAGTGCAGTGGTGCCAAGGTGGGCCACGGCGACTACCTTATTGCCGAAAGTGACGAATTTGACCGTAGCTTCCTTTCGATGATGCCGTCTTCGGCAATCATTACGAACATCGATGCCGACCATCTCGATACTTACGAGAACATCGATGCCATCAAGGATGCGTTTACGCAGTTTGCAAACAAGATACCATTCTACGGTCAGGTGATTGTATGCCTCGACGACCCGAACGTGCAGCAGATTTTGTCGCACCTCAAGAAGCCGGTGATTACGTACGGCTTTACTCGCCAGGCGAAGTACCGCGTTGAAAATCTCACGTTCGTGAAGGGCTATCCGCAGTTCGAAATCCTCAATGACGGCAAGAGCCTCGGCCAGTTCAAACTCCAGATTCCGGGCCGCCACAATGTGTTGAATGCGACTGCTGCTGTCGCTCTCGCTGTTGAAGAAGGCATTTCGATTGAAATTGCTCGCAAGGCCGTGGCTGCATTCGAAGGTGTGAAGCGCCGCTTTGAATTCATTGGCGAAAAGAACGGTATCATGGTCTTTGATGACTATGCGCACCACCCGACAGAAGCGACCGCAACTCTTCTCGGTTTCCGCGAAGCGTTCCCGGACAAGCGCATCATTGTCGCTTTTCAGCCGCACCTGTTTACGCGTACCCGCGACCAGCACGAAGCTTTTGGCAGTGCGTTCTCGAACTGCGACGTGCTCTTGGTGACTGACATCTACCCGTCCCGCGAAAAGCCGATTGAAGGCGTGACGGGTGCGATGGTTGCAAATAGCGCTGCAGACCGCGGACATCGCGATGCCCGCTTCATTGGTGAATTGAATAACCTGGTTCCTGTATGCAAGGATTTGCTCAAGCCGAATGACGTGATTGTTCTGATGGGCGCCGGTAACATCTGGAAACTTGGACAGACGATTTTGGAGAATATTTGAGTTTAGAAGAAACGGACATGTTCGGTCGACGGATCGGACTCAACGAACAGAAACGTCGTCGTAAGCGCGCCCGTGTGAGACGGATGCGTGCTAGGGCTGGCATTCGTTGGTTCAAGCGCAAGGGCTGGGTCTTGACTCTGCTTCTTGTGATTGCGACTGTCGCGCTGTGGCAGAGCCGTTTCTATCTGCATCAGATCAATCCGCTTGAACTCAGGCACTTGCAGTACATCGAAATTGAAGGCAATCGCATGCTTTCGTGGGAAGATGTGGTGCAGAGCGCCCAGGTGGAAACGGGTATGCTCATGTCGGAACTGGACGCCGATTCTGTGAAAAAGTCACTTTTACAGATTCCGCTTATCCATTCTGTCGAGGTCGAAAGCAAGTTCCCGTCGTCCTTGTTCATCAAGTTGCAAGAGGCGTCGCCAATCTTGTCCGTACTCGAAAACGGCAAGGGAACGGTCTACTCCGAAAGAGGGCTTTCGCTTCCGATGTCGATGATGACGGCGCTGCGCCTGCCGATTCTTGAAACGGAATCTGCCGGGATGGTCAAGCAGGTTGCCCAGTTCCTGTACGCGATGCGTAAAGAGGACAAGCCGCTTTATGATCGCGTGTCGCAGGTGGGCTGGTCTGAGAAGGACAGGGCTTTCGAAGTGTTCTTCAAGGATGCCGGATTCCGCGTGATGTTCCCGGAATCAAACTGGAATAAGGAACTATTTACTTTGTACGATGCTATCGGAAAGGGTTTCCGTAAAGATCTCCTTTGTGCTAGCGAGGTTGATATGAGATTTCATGGATTTGCGTATATAAAAAACTTTGATAAGAGGTGTATCAATGGATGACAATAAGCAAATAGTCAAGAAAGAAGACTACATTTTCGGGCTCGATATCGGCGCCTCGAAGGTGAATTTGTTCGTCGGCATCTCGGAAGGAAATTCCGTCCGAGTCGTGGAATGCGGAGATTTTCCGCTGGAATCGTCAGACGAATACGATTCTGTCGTAGAGACTTTGCAGAAGGCTGTCCATGTGCTTGAATCATCGGCGGGAGTCGATGTACGCGATGTCTATGTGGGCATTGCCGGTAAGGACGTATCTTCGTTTAGCTACAAGGGCATCGTGACGCTTCCGACAAACGAAGTCCGTGAAGAAGACATCATGAATGTCCAGAGACAGGCTAGCACGCTTCCGGATAAGGCGGGCGAAATCATCCATATTTTCCCGGGTGAATATACGCTTGACGATAGAAGCGGCATCCGTAATCCTAAGGGTTATACAGGCCGTCGCCTTGGGGTTGAAGTTCAGGTGGTTACCTCACGCCCGAACGCTCTCCAGGATGTCGCCAAATGCGTGAACCGTGCCGGCCTCAATGTTGCAGGTTTTGTGCTCGAACCGCTCGCCGCTGCATCTGCGGTGTTGTCAGACGATGAACGTGAACTCGGTGTTGCGTTAATCGACATTGGCGCAGGCACTGCAGACGTCGCAGTCTTTGTCAAGGATTCTGTGCGCTACACCGCTTCGCTTGACATTGCCGGTAACGTTATTACTAGCGATATTAGCAAGTGCCTTAAGGTTCCGGTTTCGCTTTCGAAAGCCGAAGAACTCAAGAAAAAGTATGGTACCTGCTCGCTCAACAATTTGATTGAAGACGAAACATTCCCGGTCCCAGGTGTGGGCGACCGTGGAGATGTTCTTTGTTCCCGTAAGCTTTTGGCTCAGATTATTACTGCGCGTGTTGCAGAAATCTTCAAGCTGTTGGCAAAGGACTTGGAAAAGCACCACCTTGATACGGTCATTGATGGCGGTATCGTCTTGACGGGTGGCTGCTGCAACCTTGCCGGCATTGAAGAAATTGCTGCTAAAGTATTCAAGAAGCCTGTCCATATCGGCAAGCCGAGAGGCATGAGCGGCATTCAGGAAGCTTTCCAGAATCCGTCCTATGCAACAGGCATTGGCCTCTTGTACTACGCGAACAAGAAACATCACGAAAGAAAACAGCGCGATACGGATACCCAGTTGATCGTAACTGTCAAAAAAGGTATGCAGCGCCTTCGTGACTTCATCAAGACTTACTTTTAACCGTTAAACCACTCAAATCAGGGAGATAAACTATGAGTGACTATCCAAATATCAACTTCGAGGCTAAGTCTCGTATCACAGGTGATGACACTCCAACCAGCAAGGCTAAGGTGATGGTGTTCGGCGTCGGCGGTGCCGGCGGCAACACTGTGAACCGCATGAAGCAGATGAATATTGAAGGTGTGGAATACTACGCCGTCAATACCGATGCCATGGCTTTGGACCAGAGTCTCGCCGACCACAAGATTCTTATTGGTGAAAAGAGCACGAGAAATCTTGGTGCGGGCATGGACCCGGAAATGGGTCGCAAGGCTGTCGAAGAAAATATCGACGAATTGAAGAAGGCCATGATGGGTGCGGACCTCGTGTTCGTTACCGCAGGCATGGGCGGTGGTACCGGTACTGGTGCAGCCCCGATCGTTGCAACTGTTGCACGTGAACTTGGCATTCTTACGGTCGCTGTCGTGACGAAGCCGTTCCGCTTTGAAGGTAACGTCCGCAATTCCTTGGCTCAGAACGGTGTCCGTGCGCTCCGCGAAGCCGCCGATACGATTATCGTTATCGAAAACAAGAAGCTCATGAACCTCATCCAGAATACGAACAAGAATGCAACTATGGATGAAGCTTTCAAGATGGCTGACGAAATCCTCGGTAACGCCGTGCAGAGCATCTGCAGCATCATGTTCCGTCATGGCCTTGTGCATGTTGACTTTGCCGATATTCGCAAGGTTATGCTCAAGGGTGGCTCCGCTCTCATGGGTACGGGTTCTGCTGAAGGTGAAGGCCGTGGCATTGCTGCCGCTGATGCCGCACTTTCTTCTCCGCTTCTCGAAGATATCGATATCCAGGGCGCTTCTGGCGTGCTCGTCAACGTTTCTCATGGCGAAAACTACTCCTTGCTCGAACACAACGAAGCAATGGAACACATTTACGATGCCGTGGGTGAAGAGGGCAACCCGAACATCATCGTCGGCGACATCACTCTTCCGGAACTTGGCGACAAGGTTTGCATTACCATTATCGCAACAGGTTGCGGGGGCACGAACAACGCTGCTGCTGTAAACTATGGTGGCATTGGTTCTGCTGCTTACCAGCAGGCTCAGGGCTATCAGGCTCCGGCCGCTCCTGCTCCGGTTCAGGCTGCAACTCCGCGTCCGACGACGAACTTCCTTGCTCTCGCTGGCCGTTCTACGACAGCAATGCCGGCTTCCGCTATGCCGACCGCTGCAATGCCTGCCACGCCGACAGTTGCTGCTCCGGCAGTCACGCAGCGCTATGTCCCGGCAACTGCAGCTCCGTCTTACAACACGGCACCGCAGAACTCCTATGCTAGCGCTAGCGCCGCCGCTCGCCCCGCAACGCCTGTGAATGCCGCTGCAGCTATGTTTGCTCCGGTTTCTTCTTTCGCTTCTTCGAATTTTGACGCCAAGGCTTCCTATGCAGAAGAATCTGTAGCTCCGGCAGCCAAGACGACTCGCGAATCTGAAGAAATGCCGGGTGCCGCAGACGCTGACCCGCTTTCCAATGGCAATTATGCAAGCTCTTTCAAGCAGGAATCTCGTCCGGCTCAGGCCGAACAGGCCAACACTGTTGACTATGACACGCCTGCTTTTATGCGCAACCAGAGTGGTTCCGAAGACGCTCTCAAGGAACGCAATGTCGATTATGACTTGCCGGCCTTTATGCGTATGAATGACTTGTTCTAATCGTGAATAACGATTAGCTCTACAAAGCAAAAAACGAAATTCGATCTGGTGCGTTCGAATGTTTTCGAGTGCGCCTCCGAGAAATAACACACACACGGGTGCGTGAGTGCGCACCCACCACAACACAAGGGATCACCCGGGTCTCCCTGCCTGGGTGGTCCTTCTTGCGCACCGTTCGGCTCTTTTGCAAGGAACAAGTTCCTTCTTCGCCTCACTCTCGCCAACACGGCACGCTTATGCCGTGCCGCTTATGGCTCACGGGTACCCGCTCCGCTTTGAATCAATAGAAAAGCTCCGTCGGCGCTACGCTCCCACCTAAAGGTGGCCATGCCCACATAAGTGCTTCCCCAAAGAGGATAACTCTACTAAGGTGCTAAAGCACCAAGTATCGTATAAAAGCACTAAGTGGTCAAAGGTCGCCTTCGATGACTCGTTGATACGAGGCTCTTGTGGCTCACGGCGTGTCCGCTCTGCTTCATGCTTGATTTGTCATGCCCGCCTTGAGCGGGCATCTCCATGTTCAAAAGACTTTTTAATACATTTATATTATGTTATCTCGTGCGTTATTGTTTGCTTGTTTGATGGCTGTGGTGCCGTTTGCCATGGCCGAAAATGGTTCTGAACAGCCTGCGAAAAAGGTTGGCTATTTCCAGATTGGGACCGATTTCAATTTCGGCTTTAACGGCGGCCCGACCGATCCCGTCTTTGCTGTAGATACGGCCGAAAATTACGGTGGCAACTGGCGTGGCCTCCGCATTCCGCTAGAGACAGCCCGCAATTACGAGGAACGCATCAATCCGTTCTTTACGCTCAGCTTCCGTGCTGGTTACAAGAATTTCCATTTTTTGATGGAAGCGCCTTTGCGCAAGGATCTGGAAGCTTGGTACAATAGCGAACTCAAAACGAATTTTACGTACAAGCCGAGCGAGCTTGATATCAACGTGCCGATCAACGCCTACGCCAAGTGGGACAATCCTGTTGGCTTTGTGCAGTTTGGCAGGTTCAATCCCGAAGACCTAAAAATTTCCAAGAACGATATTTTTCTTGGCGGTTTGCCTTACCACGATGGCATCCACTGGAAATTAAACATTGGCATTTTCCGTTATGACTTTTTGCTGAGTTCACTGAATGCGTGGCTTTTTAACGATGTGATTAATCATAAGACGGGCTGCCCGCCGGAAGGGAGCGAAGCTTACATTCAAAAGTGTACATCGCCCGGCTACCAAGTAAGTAACCAGCGCAACCGCACTTATACCGAAAATGTAAAGAACACGGTGTTCCACAGGCTTGGTGTAGAAACGAATAAATTCTGGATTTACCTTGTGGAACAAAGTGTCATTGGTGGCAAGTCTTTGGAGTTCCGTTCGTTCAATCCGTTTATGTACTGGCACGATAATTATGCGACGGGATACACATCGGCGGCAACTTCTGTAGAATTTGGTTACAAGACTTCTAATGGTGCAAAGTTCTATAGCCAAATTAATATGGAAGATATTGCAAGCCCGGTCGGCGAAGACAAAAAAATGGGCACAAACCGCTCTATTATAAATTACATGGTCGGCTACTATCACGAGCTTGAAACGCGTAACTATGGCAAGTTTTCTTGGCGCTTGGATGTTGTGAAAACAGATCCGGCAGCGAACAACAGCCGGCTTCCGTTATTGAAATACACGGGTCGCCGCAATTACCGCAGCAATTACCGCGAACAGGGCGATAGCGATTACGCCGATGCTTACTTTGTCGATTATCCCATTGGATACCGCAGGGGTGGTGATGCACTCGACCTTTGGTTTGACATGAACTGGAAATGGAATGCGCATTCGGCAACGCTTACGCTTGCATGGCTCCGCCAAGGCGATAAGGAACTTTATACGGACTACGATGTGGCTTTGAAATCCGAGGACGCTCTTTCTGGCGTTGTGGAAAAGCAATTCCTTGTTGACGTGCTGTACCAAAGGAATGTCACGGACTGGTTCAAGTTCTATGCGGGTGGTGGTTTCCGAGTGTATCGTAATCTTGCTCACGACAAAAACGAAGACGGTTCGGATGCCTGGATCCGCTCGGGCGTGAAGTTTAATTTCAATCCGGTCGATTTGAAATTCTAATAAATTTTTTTACCCAAATTAGTTGGGAATTCGTTTACTAAATTTGTATTTATTCCTTAATAAAGGAAATGAATCATGAGTAAACGAGTTGCTTTTTTGTCTGTTGCAAGTACGTTGGTGCTTGCACTTTTGGCTGCGTGTGGCTCTACGCGGAATTCGTCTGTTGATGCGGAAAATCCTTTGCGTGATGGTGTCAAATACGGAACTATGACAGACAATCGTGACGGCCAAATTTATAAGACCGTGAAAATCGGCGAACAGACTTGGATGGCCGAAAATCTGAATTACAAAATCGAAAAAATCTACAATTTCGTTGTGTATGGATATGGCTATGAGTCAATATCGGAGGAAGGATACGAAGAGGAAACGATTTCCAGCTATTGTTATGATGGTTACATTAGCAACTGCATCAAATTCGGATACCTTTATCCGCAAAAACGGGCGGTAAAAGCCTGCCCAGACGGTTGGCATCTTCCTGATACAACTGAATGGAATGCGCTGTTTTCTTATGTAGGTGAAAAAAATTCTGCAGGTAAAAAGCTTAAATCAACATTTGGCTGGCTGAATGGGGGCGATGGCATCGATGAATATGGTTTTTCTGTGCTCCCGGCTGGAGCAAAGGGTGGTCCGAATTCCTTCGGAGATATTTTCTCCAAAAAGGATGATGTCTATTATATTGCAGGAGGGAAGGATGCTGCATTCTGGAGCTCTGTAGATTCGAGTAGAGTGTCTTTCTACTACTATAATGATTCTATTAGTATTAATAAGGATAGTCCGGAATCCGCTTTTTCAGTTCGGTGCGTGCAAAATGATAGCCTTGAATTGTCAAATTACTCAAGCTCGGAATCGGCAACAAGCTCATCGTCATCTCGAAAGGTTGAATTAGATTCATTGACTGATTTTCGTGATGGCCAAATTTATAAGACTGTGAAATTTGGCGACCAAGTCTGGATGGCTCAAAATCTCAATTACAAAAAAGATGAGAGTTATTGTCTAGCGAATGACGAATTGAATTGCGATAAATATGGAAGGCTTTATACATGGTCGGCTGCTCAGAAAGCTTGCCCTGCGGGTTGGCATTTGCCTACAAAAAGTGAATTGCAAAATTTACTGGATAAGTGGAAAGAAGATAAACAGATGGGTTGGGCTTACATGACGAAATTGAATATGGCTGGGAATGCGCTCAAATCGTCAGATGGCTGGTTTAATGGAAAAAATGGTATTGATGAAATGGGATTTGCTGCTTTGCCGGGAGGCTTTCGGTTCAGTGACGGCACGTATAGCGCCGATGGTGAATTCGCATTCTTTTGGAGCTCATCGGAAGAGAATGGCGGAGCGTATGGACTGTCCCTGTATTATTACGATAAAGTTGATTTAGATTTTGATGACAAAAAAATTGGAATGTCTGTCCGCTGCCTAAAAGGAGAACCGGCTGTTAATTTATCCTCTAGTTCTATGGCTAAATCAAGTTCTTCTTCTTTGAAAGTTGAGAAAGGATTTGTAACTGATTCCCGCGATGGTAGGCTTTACAAGACTGTAACTATTGGAACGCAGACCTGGATGGCGGAAAATTTGAACTACGCAACGGAGGGGAGTTCTTGTTACCAGAATGAATATCGTAATTGCGCCAAGTACGGGCGTCTTTATACGTGGGCTTCTGGGGTAGATAGCGTAAACATTCTCCGTGCAACGGGCAAAGAATGTGGTTACGATAGACGTTGTTCGCTAACAAAACCAGTACAAGGCGCTTGCCCTGCTGGGTGGCATTTGCCGACGAAGGCTGAATGGGATACATTGAAAACTGTTGTTGGCGAAAAGAATGTGAATTTGTTGAAGTCTAGGGACGGCTGGATAAATGGTAATGGCACGGATGATTATGGATTCTCGGCGCTTCCGGCTGGTGATAAGGATTTTGATGGTGATTTCCTTGTGGGTGAAACCGCTGTTTTTTGGAGCTCTACAGAAACAGATGCGTTCAAAGCTTGGTATCAGGGCATGCAAAACGGCTTTTCTGAATATTCCAACGAAAATAAAAATCGTGGATTTTCTGTGCGTTGCGTTAAAGATGGAATGGGGAAGGAAAGCGAAATAAAAAATAATGTTGAAGTATTGTCTTCGTCCTCGGTATTCGTAGAACATGGTTCTATGACGGATGTGCGTGACGGTCAGACTTATAGGACTGTAAAAATTGGCTCGCAGACGTGGATGGCAGAAAACTTGAATTACGAGACGGCGAATAGCAGTTGCGAACAAGATTCTCTTGCATCTTGTGCCGAGTTAGGACGCTATTACAAATGGACTGCGACAAAGAACGCTTGCCCTGCGGGCTGGCACTTGCCCGATTCTGTAGAATGGAAAACTTTGTTTGCTACTGTGGGCGGTGATTCCGTGGCGGGGCGAGTGCTTCATTTTGTGCCAAATAGTAATTGTGATCGGATTGTAGGTTCGTCAAAATGTTCATCGGGCTTGGAATGGAATTTTAGCACTTTCTATGGGTTTGAAGACGACCCTCCGCGTATTCAGTATGCGGATCGATTTGGATTTACTGCGCTTTTATCGGGTCTCAAGGAGTATGAAACTCCCCAAAATTCCAAAGAAAAGTCTAAGTCTAGTGGCTATCGTAAAAGAACATATGGAGATTTCGGTTATGCGGAATTCTGGAGTTCTATGGATCGGTCGTTTGTAAATCTGTATTATGATAAGCCTGTAGAATGGGGGAAAGACAAGGATACATATGAAATTCCGATTCGATGTATTTTAGATAGCGTCTCGCTTGTGGCAAAATCGAAAACGGTGAAGCCAGTTCGTAAAAAGAAGGCGACGATACTCGGCTTTGCGACGGTATCTCCATCGAATGTTGTTAACGATTCTTTTGTGGATGTTCGTGATGGCAAAATCTACAAGACTGTAACTATTGGCAAACAGACTTGGATGGCCGAAAATCTCAACTACAAAACAACAGACAGTTATTGCCTTGGAGATAGCCTAGAAAATTGCGCTAGGTATGGCCGCCTCTATAAAGGTAAGGCTGCAAATGAAGCTTGTCCGGGTGGATGGCATTTATCTACACGTGCAGATTGGGAAGCTTTGTTCAAATCCGTGGGAGGCCCGCTTATAGCCGGATTTAAGCTTAAAGATGCCAAAAGTTGGTTTAACGATCGTAAAGGAAAAGATGAATATGGCTTTTCGATACTTCCGGGGGCAAAAAGAAATTATGAAGGAAAATATTTCAAGAGTGGCTTCGATGCATTTTTCTGGGCCTCCGAGAAACGTCAGAATAATTTAGATAAACGTTATTTTAAATATGACTTTGTACAATTTGATTATTTAACCTCCGTAGCTTCTTTTAATAGTGGTGATGAACGCGAAGCGCACTCCGTTCGCTGCGTCATGAATGATGTAGATGCTATGGAATCTTCATCTTCAAAAGTATCTTCTAGTTCGTCTGCAAAATCGAGCAGTTCTTCTGTTGTTTCTCCTTCAAGTGTAATCAAGGGGTCTATGACTGATTCTCGCGACAATCAAGTTTATCAAACGGTGACTATAGGCACACAGACTTGGATGGCTCAAAACCTGAATTACCAAACGGCCAATAGCTATTGCTATAAGGGTGAGCCAAATAAATGTGTTGAATATGGTCGTTTTTATACTTGGGCAGTAGCAATGGATAGCGTAGGCGAGTTTAGCCCCAATGGTAAAGGTTGTGGCTACATGGATGGTGGAAATTGTAAACCGAAGGGAAATGTGCGGGGAATTTGTCCTGAAGGTTGGCATTTGCCGTCCGTTGATGAATGGCGTAACTTTATTGGGAGTGTCGGTGGTAAGTTTGTAGCGAGTAAAAAGCTCCGCTCAACGGCTGAGTGGAAAGACAATGGGAATGGTGTGGATGCCTATTCCTTCTCGGCTCTCCCTGCAGGGTTGCGGGATGACAATGGCAACTTTAAATATGCCGGTGAAACGGCTGGCTTTTGGACTTCTACGAAATCGAACAAACGTAAATCCTATCTTCTGCTTATGTATAGCGGCATCGAAAGTGTTGAACTAGATAATTACGTGAACGGTTATGAAAAATATTATGGAGCAAATATTCGCTGCATCAAGGATTAAATTATGAATAAACGTGTTGCTTTAATTGCTTTTGTTTGTTGCTCCGTTTTTGCAACGCTTATCGCGTGCAGTTCTTCCAAAAATGCAACGGTAAATTCTGATGGTGTTGCTGTAAATTCTGAAAAGACTTCTAGCGAGATTCTTGTGGATCCTCGCGATGGTCAGGTCTATAGGACCGTGAAAATAGGCGAACAAATCTGGATGGCCGAAAATTTGAACTATAAAACAGATGATAGTGATTGCCTAAAAGATCTAAGCATAAATTGTGCCCGGTTTGGACGACGATACAGCTGGGCTGCCGCTATGGATAGCTCTGCGACATTTACCAAAAATGGTGAAGGTTGTGGACTATGGAAATATTGTTCTCCGACGTATCCGGTACAGGGAATTTGCCCTACGGGATGGCATCTGCCGTCTCGCGATGAATGGAAAACATTGCTTTCGTTGCTAGATGAAAAAGACAAGGCGGGGCTTGCGCTTAGGTCGAAGAACGCTTGGAAAATGCATGAAAATATGGGCTTTTGGAGTTCTACCATATTTGATGAAGTCTTGGCATATATGTTGGCTTTCTATAATAAAGAAATGTCTTTAGACCAAACATATAAGCATATGAAGTATCATGTTCGTTGTGTTAAAGATGAATTGATTGATTCAATACAAAGTATAGATTCTACTAAAATACCTTCAGATTCTGTAATGCCGATGCAAAGTATGACCGATTCTCGCGATGGACATGTGTATAGAACGGTGGATATTGGCGACCAAACATGGATGGCCGAAAATTTAAGTTATGACATGGCGGGCTCAAATTGCTGGGACTGGGTTGAAGATAGTCCTTGTGATGTGCGAGGTCGTTATTACGAATGGAACGAGGCGAAAAAAGCATGCCCTGTAGGTTGGCATTTGCCGTCAACTGCGGAATGGTACACCTTGTTCTCTGCTGTTGGAGGGCAACGTGTAGCGGGTAAGGCTCTCAGAAATAAAACAGGCTGGGATGGTTGCGATGATTGTAAAGATGAATATGGATTTTCTGCAATACCTACAGGTATTGCTTCCTCAATGTCTGTATTCCTTGGTGGGGATGCTGATTTTTGGAGCTTTGCAGAAAATGACTCGAATCATGCGTATTTAATGTTCTTGAATGACAATACGAATATGGCGAGAATTATCAATTGTGATTATTCGATGCTGTATTCGATCCGTTGTGTCAAGGATGGAAATAGAAAAGAGGTTGATTCTACAAGATTACCGATGAAAGTTGAAAAAGGTGCTGAGTCTTTTATGACGGACTCGCGAGACGGACAAACTTATAAAACCATAAAAATTGGTGAACAGACATGGATGACGGAGAATTTGAATTACGATGTCCCCAATAAAAGCTATTGCTATGGCAAAGTTCCTAGTAACTGTGCTAAGTATGGGCGTCTTTACGAGGAACGCGTGGCTATGGAAGTTTGCCCTGCAGGTTTTCATTTGCCGTCTCCATCGGAATGGGAAACGTTATTCAATGCGGTCGGTGGACAATTTATGGCGGGAAGTGTACTAAAGTCTAAAACCGGCTGGATAAATGGTGGTAATGGATCAGATCCGTTTGGTTTTTCGGCAATTCCTGCTGGCTATGGCGATAAAAATGATAATAGCGAAGAAGGCAAGTCTGCCAATTTCTGGTGCTCTCAGGAAGTAGATGATAAAAATTTCTATTACGTGAAATTGAAACACGATGCCTTTAATGTTGATATGAATCATTCCAACAACAAGGCTTATTCCGTTCGCTGTGTGAAGGATTAGAGGGGAAGTTTTATGAAATGCCGTTTTGCTCTTTTATCTTGTGTTTGCTTACTTGTGCTTGCATTTCTTGTCGCATGCGATGATGGCGGAACATTAAGAGAAAAAATCGTGATGGAAAAAGGTATTATGAAAGACCTTCGCGATGGCCAAATTTACAAGACTGTGAAAATCGGCAAACAGACTTGGATGGCTGAAAATCTGAACTACAATGCAGACGACAGTTATTGTTTTGGTCCAGGAAATCGCGATTGCTTTATGTCGAGCCGACTTTATAAATGGCATGCTGCAATGAATGCTTGCCCTACGGGTTGGCATTTGCCGGATACGAGTGAATGGAAAACTTTGATTTCTTCAATCGGTGGAGAAAAATGGGTGGATCAAGTTCCCAAGTCTTCAGACGGCTGGAATGGTTTGGGAAATTATAAGGATTGCAACGATCACATCGGGGCGTGTATTTTTTGGAGTTCTACGGTGTATTCTGAATCGAGCGTGTATAGTATGAATTTGTCGAATTTTACTGATACCGCCGCTTTGAAGCCTGTTACAGTGATAGATCTGGAGGAACGCGAAAATAGGATGTATGAAAGAGAAGTCAAAAAGCGGATTCCGCTTGATTTACTTTCGGTCCGTTGTGTTAAAGATGAAAAAATGGATGGAAGTCAAGTAACGAACGATAAAAATATGGAAATAAAGAAGGACGGAGACTCTCTTGATGTAAAAACATATTTAAATGATTCTCGCAGTGTGAATTCCATAATGAAGAAAATTATGACGGACCCTCGTGACGGACAAACTTACAAGACTGTGAAAATAGGTCCGCAGACTTGGATGGCTGAAAATCTGAATTACAAAACAGAAAATAGCTTTTGCTATGATAATGTGGATAGCAACTGTACGAAATATGGACGTTTGTATGTGAATTCGGAAGGAGTGTGTCCTGTTGGTTGGCATTTGCCTGCTAAATGGGAATGGGTAAAGTTGTTTAGTGTTTTGAATGATTCTTCTACGGTGGGTAAAAAAATAAAATCTACAGAGGGATGGCTATATGATGGGAACGGTACAGATGAATTTGGCTTTTCTTTGCTTCCTGCGGGGCTCGTTTTTTTCTTAAGGGATATAGATGATAATCCGTATCATGGAACCCCCAAATTAAAATTAAAAACTGACCCGCGTCATATAATCTCAAAATTAAAAATTGACTCTAGTAAAGTGAGATTTGTTGGTAAAAATCGTTATGCATTATTTTTTATGGATGCAGGTGCTTTTGAAAAAGATATGATTTATTTAACTTATAATAACAATAAAGTAGATTTTTACGGTGGCACAATCACAGGTGCTTCTGTTCGCTGTCTCAAGGATGTTAAAGTATATAATGCTAAAGGAAATTTTAGGGATTCTCGTGATGGACAGACGTACAAGACTGTAAAAATTGGCGAACAGACTTGGATGGCCGAAAATTTGAGATACAAGATAAAGGGGAGTAGTCAGTACTATAATCGACGCGATAGTATCGGTAAATATGGTCGCCTCTACAATTGGAATTTGGCAATGAAAGCTTGCCCGGCAGGGTGGCGTTTGCCTGATACTAGTGATTGGAATACCTTGACATCAACGGTTGGGGAAGGTATAGCGGGGAAGGTTCTTAAATCGAAAAGTGGGTGGATGTGTAAAAATAAACATAGCATGTTGGTTGATAAAGGAGTTCTTGTCTATCGTTGCATCACTGCTGGCGACGGTTCTGATAAATATGGCTTTTCTGCATATCCAACAGCTTTACGGAGGGAGTCTTGGTTTTTCGATGAGGGTAAACCTGTTTTAAATGCATCTGCTTTTTGGAGTTCTACAGAGACTAATGAAAATGAAGCTTATTCCACGCGTTTATTCTATGACCGCGACGATGCTGACCCATATTATGCTAAACGTACAAAAGAGAAGTTGTCGGTACGTTGTATCAAAGACAAAGCTCGTAAAAGGATAAGCTCATCTCGTTCTAATTATTATTCATTTATGCAAAATTATAATGATAAGCAACTAGAAGGAATTGATGATTCCTATGAAAAAACTCGCGAACTCATTTTGACTCAATTGGATGAACAAGCCGAAAAAAAGTCATATTCTGTTGCAAAAGGCGAATTTACAGACCCTCGCGATGACCAAACTTACAAAACCGTGAAAATAGGATGGCAGACTTGGATGGCTGAGAATTTGAAGTTTAAAATGGATAGTAGTTCTTGTTATCAGAATGCCGATAGCAACTGTACTAAGTTCGGTCGGTTTTACCAATGGGATAATGCGATTGCTGCTTGCCCGGCGGGGTGGCATTTGCCGGATTCGGTTGAATGGAGTATGTTGATTCATACGGCCGGAGGGAAGGATTCTGCGAGCAAGGCTCTCAAATCTACGAATGGTTGGAGTGGTCATGGAAACGGTACGGATAAATTTGGATTTTCGGCTGTTCCTGCTAGTGCTACTTTTTTGGGACTTGATGCAGAATTTTGGAGTGCTTCGGAAAAAGATAGTGCTAGATCGTATAACTTTGGATTGGCTTGCTTTTTTCCTCTAGATTGCCATGGTGGCGATGTCTGCACATCGGGAAATGAGTGTACTTTACATTATCTTTCTATGAACGATGAACATAAAAGCAGCCGCTATTCAGTGCGCTGTGTGAAGGATGAATTCTTCTTGTATAGTATTTTTGCGAAAGTTATCCGTTGGTTTAAATAAAGTTTTCTGCCAACTATATTTATATTTGTAGTCACAACAAGGAGTCAATATGGCAGAAATCGGTACACCTCTAAGTTCTAGTGCAACAAAGGTTCTCTTTTGCGGTTCTGGCGAGCTCGGCAAGGAAGTCATCATCGAGATGATGCGTCTTGGCGTCGAAGTGATTGCTGTGGACCGTTACGCCAACGCTCCGGGCATGCAGGTGGCTCATCGCAGCTATGTCATCAACATGCTCGATGGCAAGGAACTCCGCGCTGTCATTGAAAAGGAAAAACCGGACTACATCGTACCGGAAGTCGAAGCGATTGCAACGGACACGCTCGTGGAACTCGAAAAGGAAGGCTACAATGTCATCCCGACTGCGAAGGCCACCAAGCTTACGATGAACCGCGAAGGCATCCGCCGTTTGGCTGCCGAAGAGCTCGGACTCAAGACGAGCCCGTACCGCTTTGCGGATAACTTTGAAGATTTCAAGGCTGCGGTCAAGGAAATCGGCATCCCGTGCGTTGTAAAGCCGGTGATGAGTTCTTCGGGGCACGGTCAGAGCGTCATCAAGACCGAAGCCGACATTGAAAATTCCTGGAACATTTCCCAGACGGGTGGTCGCACGGGGGCTGCGAGCCGCGTGATTGTCGAAGGCTTTGTGCCGTTCGATTACGAAATTACTTTGCTCACGGTCCGCCATGTGGGTGGCACGAGCTTCCTCGAACCGATTGGACACCATCAGGTGGGCGGTGACTATCAGGAATCTTGGCAGCCGCAGCCGATGAAGCCGGAACTCTTGGAACAGGCAAAGGTGATTGCGAAGAAGGTCACGGACGCTCTTGGCGGTCGTGGCATCTTTGGCGTGGAACTTTTCGTTTGCAAGGACGAGGTCTTGTTCAGCGAAGTCTCCCCGCGTCCGCACGATACGGGCATGGTGACGCTTATTTCACAGGACCTCTCAGAATTTGCTTTGCACGCCCGCGCTATTCTCGGTCTCCCAATCCCGAACATCGCTTTCCATGGCCCGAGTGCATCGAAGGCTATCGTTGTCGATGGCAATTCCGACCATGTGAAGTTCAGCGGCTTGGAAGAAGTTCTTGCGGAACCGGATACGGGTCTTCGCTTGTTCGGAAAGCCGGAACTCAAGGGCCACCGCCGTATGGGCGTTCTCCTTGCTCGCCGCGACACTGTCGAAGAAGCCAAAGCAACTGTCATGGCTATGCGCGAAAAAGTGAAAATTAGTTTGTAGGTTTTAGGTGGTAGGTTGTAGGTTTTAGGAAAAAACACGGGCTTAAGCCCGTTTGTAATGGGGCGGCGTAGCCGCGATAATTTACCTAATGCCTAAAACCTAATACCTGCTACAGCACCTTTCCTAACGCAATTATTGCAGCAGTGCGCGCACGCAAGCGCGTATTGCCGAGATTCAACAGATGGACCTTCCCGTTGCGGAAGGTCTTTATTGTTTCGATTTCGCGTGGCGAAAATCCGCCTTCAGGACCTACAAGCAAAGTAACGGGAGTGGCCGCGCGTTCTCCGGCGGAACAGTTCTCGTCGGCGTTTCCTTCCAAATCCAATTTGCGTTCTCCGTCGATATCGCAGAGAATCAAGTCTCCCTGATAATCCTTGAGCCACTTGTCGAATTCAATCGGCCCCTCGATGCGCGTCATCCAGGGCTTTTTGGATTGCTTGAGACTCACGAGTGATTTGAGCTCGGCGCGTCGAACTGTCTTTTTCAAGTCGGAGTTCTTGGGCTCCTGTGAATAGTCCGTGCGCAAAAAGATGATGCTATCCGTTTCAGTTTGTGCCGCATGGAATACGACTTCTTCGAGTGCGTCATCCTTGAGGCAGGCAATGCCGAGGTTTAGGCGCGGGCGCTTGAGCGCGGCATCTTCGACGGTATCTACGCGGACTTCGCAGGCCTTGGCGTCTGCCTTGGTGATTGTTGCATCGGCGTAATGCCCGAGGCCGTCGCAGAGTTGTAGCGTATCGCCATTTGCGGCGCGGCAAACGCGTACGGCATGGCTACTTTCGTTTTCGTCGAGAATGATTGTGCCGACTGTAATCAGCGGGCAATAGAAACGGCTATCGGGAGTTTTCATAGGAGTAAAAATAGCAAACATAACTGTTAGTTGTTGGTCAATAGTCATTGGTTGTTAGTTATGCACTCTCTAAGACTGTATAGACTAGTAACTAATAACTAGTAACTAGTAACTAATTTTCTATATTACATCTCGTGAAAAAAGTAAAAGCTGTTGTTTTCGATTTAGACGGAACTCTCTATTTGAGTGGCCGCCCATATCCTGGTGCGGTCGAAACGGTCAATCGCGTCGCTAAGCGCGTGCCGGTCTATTACCTGAGCAACAATACGAGCAAGTCTCCTGTCTTTTACGAGAACCGCCTCAAGGTCATGGGGCTTCCGCTGGCTGATGATTCCATCATTTCGGCGCTGTACCTCTCGCTCAATGCGATTCACGAACGTAAGATTAAGAACGTCTTTTTCTTTGCGAACCCGGAAGTGTACGAATGGTTTGCTGCGCAGGACCCGAGCCTCAATTTGCGCCCCTCGGTTGAAGAAACGGAACTTGTGCTTGTCGCTTACCACAACAGCTTTGACTACCGTGAACTTTGCGAACTTTCGTTCCGTGTGCAGCGTGGAATCCCGTTCTGGGTCACGCATACGGATTTTGTCTGCCCCGATGAACGCGGCCCAGTGCCCGATATCGGTAGCTTCATGGCGCTTCTCAAGACCGCTTACGGTGTCGAACCCGAAATGAGCTTTGGCAAGCCGAACCCGGCAATGCTTTCGGGACTTTTGAAACTTTACCGCCCGGAAGAAATCCTCTTTGTGGGTGACCGCCTCTATACGGACTTTGAACTGGCGAAACGTTCCGGTTGCCGTTTTGTGCTGCCGCTATGCGGTGAATCGAAAATGGCGGATGTCGAGAAACTCGACGTGAAACCTGAATATATTGTCAACAACGTTAGTGAAATAGATTTCAACGCCTTTTTAGAAGGAAAAAAATAATGCGTCGTATTGCTCTTTTGCTGTTGCTCGTCTTGATTCCTGCTGCTTTTGTATGCGCTAACGATGGGCGTATTACTGTTGCTGTTTCTTTGCAACCTTATGCGACGCTTGTGAAAATGCTGGGTGGCGACCGTGTGAATGTGGTGACGCTTTTGCCGCCGGGGGCTGACCCGCACAATTTTGAACCAAAGCCTGCTGTCATCAAGGCTTTTTCTGTGGCGCAGGTGTATTTCTCGGATGGCTCTGGCTTGGACAAAACGTGGATGCCACGCTTTCTGGGTGCGAACAAAAACGTAAAGGTGATTGATATTTCCAAAAACATCAAGTGGATGAAGTCGGAACATGACGATCACGGTATCCTTGGCCACCACCACGATGAAGATGAACTAGATCCGCACATTTGGACTTCTCCGAATCGAGTTAGGCTTTTGGCAGACAACATTTTCTTTGAACTCAAGAAACTTGATCCGGAGCATGTTGTCTATTTTGCAAACAGAAATGCAGAACTTCAGGATCAGCTTGCGCTGGTGGAACGTCACTTGAATGAAACCGTAATGAGTCTGCCACTTGAAAGACGTTCGTTTATTGTGTTCCATCCGTCCTATGGCTATTTGGCTAAGGATTACAAGCTCAAGCAGTATGCTATTGAAGTAAACGGCAAGGAGCCGAAACCTAGGGATTTGGCAAACCTCATTAAGGTTGGCCGTAAAAAAGGCGTGAAGACGGTTTTTGTGCAGCCGGAATTTAGCAAGCGCGCTGCCGAGACGATTGCGAAGGAACTTGGGGCCGTTGTCGTTGAAACGGATCCGTTGTCCGCGGATTTTATCGGCAATACGAATAAGCTTATCAATGCTCTTAAAGAGGCTTGCAAAAAGTAATGGCCGCCATTGATATCAAAAACCTCTCGTTTGGCTATGGAAAGTCGCCCGTGCTTACGGACGTGAACTTGTCTATAGACGAAAATGACTTTGTTGCCATTATCGGGCCGAATGGCGGTGGCAAGTCCACGCTGATGAGGTTGATGGTTGGGCTTTTGAAGCCTACGTCTGGGACTGTGCGCGTGTTTGGCGAAAAGGTCCCGACGAAGAAAGTGGCTATCGGCTATGTGCCGCAAAACACGAACAAGAATATCGATTTCCCGATTACGGTGGGCGAGTGCGTTGCGACTGGCAAGACGGGGCTTTCTCCCAAGTCGGATGAAGTGAACGCAGCACTCGAACGCGTGTATATCGCAGGCTTCTTGGACCGCCGTCTGGGTGAACTGAGTGGCGGTGAACGCCAGCGCGTCTTGATTGCCCGTTCTCTTGTTTGCAATCCGAAGATCCTCTTTTTGGATGAACCGTCCAATAACATTGACGTTGCGGGGATAGAAGCGCTTTATAGCATGCTCGCGGAATTCAGCGAGACGATGACGATTGTGATTGTAACGCACGACCTGATGGCGCTATCGCATAAGGTAAAAAGCGTTGTTTGCGTGAACCACTCCGTGCATTATCACGAAGGGGCTAACCTGACCGAAGAAATGCTCCATAGCACTTACGGTTGTGAAGTCGACTTGATTGCCCACGGGGTGCCGCACCGCGTTCTCGGGAGCCATGACCATACCCACGGCGGCTGCTGCGAGCATCACCACCACGAAGTGGTGGATAGGTAGTAGGTTATAGGTTTTAGGTGTTAGGAGAAATATCATGCACTTCGTGCATTGGTATAGTGCGGTGTTGCTGCAAAAAATATTCTAATAACTATTGACTAGCGACCAATAACCTAAAAAATCTCTAGCCTCTCGTCTCCCGTCTTTTGTCTAGACACAATTATAGTCCTAAAGCCTAACCCCTAACCCCTAATACCTTAAAGAATAATGTTATAATTGTATAGTACTTGTGTTTCATTGGAGGTAAAAATGAGTGCAGAAGTCGAAGATTTGACCGTCGAATACACTGACGAAGAAACCGGCGAAGTTGTCATCAAGGAATTGAGCAAGGAAGTCCTTTCGAAGGGCGCTTGGCCGACCGTGATGTTCTTCTACCAGGACCGTGACCCGAAAACGGGCGAGTTCAGCGAACCGAAGGTCTCTCTGCGCCGTTACCGCAAGATGCAAGGCACGTTCAAGCCCCAAGGCAAGTTCAAGATTACAGGCAAGGCGCAAGCCGAAGCCATTATCAACGTCTTAAAAAAGTGGTATAACATTTAATGCCAGACCCTGCTAGTAAAAAGAAAGACTACACTATCGATTTCCTGTGCGAGGGGAATATCGAGTCCTTCCCGTGGAAGGATAAGTTCGAAGCTATGGCCCGCAAGCTCCTTGCCGAAGAAGGCACGGAGAACAACGTCAACATTGTGCTCTGCACCGACGAGTTCGTTCGCGAGATGAACAAGAACTACCGCGGGCTCGACAAGGTGACGGACGTGCTTTCGTTCGAATGGCACGAAGAAATCCCGGGCGAAGAAGAAATGCTCGGCGAAATCTACATCGCAAGGGATCAGGTCAAGCGCCAGGCCCCGCAGTACGGCAATAGCTTTTTTGCCGAGATGAAGCGCGTGATTGTTCACGGACTACTCCACCTGTCGGGGTACGACCATATCAAGGCCGCCGACCGCAAGGTGATGCGCGCCCGCGAATGCGAGTTCTTGGGACTGGATCCGTACAAGGACAAGGAGAGCATGGAAAATGGGTGATACGAACACCATTGCGATTGTTCTTCTCGTTTTCTTTCTTTTAGTTTCGGCATCGTTTACTTTAATCAAGGCAGTCTTTGCCGCCATCTATGCCAAGCGTGAAGACCACGACCGCACGGACCGCGAAGCGAAGATTGCAAAGATTGTCGAAAATCGTGGCTACAACGAGACCGTCTCCATCGGCCGAATCTTTTCGGACGTGGGCATTGGTGTGTTCGGATTTTATCTGTTCTCGAATGCCCCGTGGCAGTGGACGCACGACTTCTGGCTGCTCGGGATCATGGCGTACATGCTTTGCGCCTGTGCCGTGATTTATATAGTGACCATCTTCTGCCCGAACCTGATTGGCAACTTGAAGCCGGATACTTTGTCTGTGGTGCTTGTGCCGCTGTACAGGCTTATCCGCATGCCGTTCGTGCCGGTGGGCCGCGTTTGCCATACGATTTACCTCAAGCTTTTGGACGCTCTCGGTTACGATGCCAAGCTTAGCTT
>NZ_DGUZ01000001.1:165180-233072 GCF_002394865.1 Fibrobacter sp. UBA4297
AAAGAAGAACGCCAGATGATTCTCAATATCTTCGACTTCGTGGAAACGCCGGTGCGCGAAATCATGACGCCGCGTGTGGACATGTGCGCGATTGATGTGGACACGTCGCTTGAGGACTTGGTGAAGGTGTTGAACAACGAACGCCATTCTCGCTTGCCGGTTTACAAGGAAACGGTCGACAACATTGTCGGTATCCTTTCGAACCGCGACTTCTTGGAATGGTACACGGAACATCGCGACGAACCGTTTGACTTGATGAAGCTCGTGATGCCGCCGGTCTACGTGCCGTACCACAAGAAGATTGATGACCTGTTGACGGAACTCCGCAAGACGGGTAACCAGCTCGCGATTGTCGTGGATGAATACGGCGGCACGGCTGGTCTTGTGACGCTCGAAGACATTCTCGAAGAAATTGTCGGCGAAATCCGCGACGAAGACGACATGGACGAAGACGAGGACGTGCAGAAGTTGAAGGACGGACGCTACATTCTCGACCCGCTGATGACGCTCTCGGATTTGGAATACGAACTCGATGTGGAACTCAAGCCGCCTGAGAATTCCCACGTGGAAACGCTTTCCGGCCTCATCCAGGCAACGCTTGGAATCATCCCATCGCCAGGCGCCGAAGTCAAAATTCAGGGTTACACGTTCCGCGTTCTGCGCATGGACGGCACCCGCATGGAAAAGGTCATGATGATCCTCCCTGCCGGCGTGAAAGGCCCCAAGACGCAGACACTCCACAAGGTGTAGAGTCGAGTTCGCCTCTATTCTTGTCATGCCCACCTCCGAGTGGGCATCTCCATTAAAAAATAAAAAGCTCGCGATTATTAAATCGTGAGTTTTTAATTTTAAATATTGTTTTTTTGAAATTGTTTTTTGTATATTGAGACCATTGGTGATTGTTATTCACCTCAAAAAGATTAAAGAGTTATCAAATTGCCGGTTTTTTATATGAAAATATAAAAGCCGGCTTTTTTTGTGGGAGCAAAAATGAAAAACAATATGGGTAATGAGGTTGTCTCGTTGAATCCTTTGACTGCGACTGAAATTGAAAAGATGATTTTTGTCATTCGTGATAAGCAAGTATTGCTTGATCGCGATTTGGCTACGCTTTATGGGGTAGAAACTAAACGCATCAATGAACAGGTGAAGCGTAATATTGAAAGATTTCCTGAGGAATTCTGCTTTCAGTTGGATTTGGAGGAGGCTTCTCGTTGTTCAAAGTCGCAAATTGCGACTTTGAACGCTAGTGGCAATAAACGCGGTTTTAATGTGAAAAAATTGCCTTATGCATTCACGGAACAAGGGGTTGCAATGCTTTCTGCCGTATTGCATAGTGAAAATGCCATTAGAGTAAGCATAGGCATTATGAATGCTTTTGTAGCTATGCGTCATTTTATGATGCAAAATGGCTGCATTGTCAATCGCCTTTCAAATGTAGAAGCGAAGATTATTAATCAGGATGAACGGATGCTTGCGCAAGACCGAAAAATGCTTGAACATGATCAAAAAATAGATGAACTTTTTGAAGCTATGGATCGGGGCGAATTGCGTTCAAAGGGCTTGTTCTATAATAACCAGGTTTTCGATGCTTATGTATTTGTGTGTGGTTTGATTAGGCAGGCCAAAAAGAGAATTGTCCTAGTTGATAGATATGTGGACGAGAAAACTTTGACAATGATGCTTAAACGGCAAAAAGATGTTTCTGTAACAATCTATACCTATGATAAAAGTAAAGTTTTTGGAGTTGACTTGTCGGTGTATAATGCTCAATATCCGAATTACCCAATAAAGATTTTGCCCAGCTATGGTATGCATGATAGATTTCTGTTTATTGATGAAACCGCATATCATTTTGGGGCTTCGCTCAAAGATTTGGGTTCTAATACCTTCTTTTTTAGCAAGGAGGAGTTTACTTTGGATGAGGTTATGAAGAAAAGTGATGAAATTGCGAAAGAAAAAGCGCAGAATGAGAAATAAAATGTCATTCTATAGCCTCTAGCTTTAGAATGACATTAAAAAAATGGTAGCTAAGTTCTAAGAGCGCAGTGGCCTGAGGTATACCAACTGCGCCGCCGGCACCAACTACAGTTCTTCGACAGCTTCTGCTCTCAGGTTCAGCACGATGTGTTCCTGGCGCATTGGCGTGTTGTTGCCCATGTAGTATTCCAGCATTTTGCCGAGCGAAGCGTCGGGCGGAATGCTCACCGTTTCAAGGCGCATGTCCTCGTTGATGAACTGTCCGAATTCTTCCGGGCTGATTTCGCCAAGACCTTTGAATCGTGTAATCTCGAGACCGGTCTTGCCGATTTCCTTTGCGGCCTTGTCGCGTTCCGCTTCGTCGTAGCAGTATTTGGTCACCTGCTTGTTGCGCACGCGGAAAAGCGGTGTCTGTAAGATGTACAAGTGCTTCTGTTCCACAAGTTCCGGGAAGAACTGCAAGAAGAACGTCATGAGCAAAAGGCGAATGTGCATACCGTCCACATCAGCATCGGTCGCGATAATCACTTTGTCGTAACGCAAGTTCTCGAGACCGTTTTCGATGTCGAGCGCGTGCTGCAACAAGTTGAATTCTTCGTTTTCGTACACAACCTTTTTCGTCATGCCAAAGCTGTTGAGTGGCTTACCGCGGAGGCTAAACACAGCCTGCGTCTGCACGTTACGAGCCTTGGTGATAGAGCCGGATGCGGAGTCACCTTCTGTAATGAAAATCATCGATTCGCGGTTGAGCGCGTTTTTGACGTCGGTAAGGTGGATCTTGCAGTCGCGAAGCTTGCGGTTGTGCAAGTTTGCCTTCTTGGCGCGTTCGTTTGCAAGCTTCTTGATGCCTGCGATTTCCTTGCGTTCACGTTCGTTCTGCGTGATGCGGTTGAGGAGCGCTTTTTCGGTTTCGGGATTCTTGTGCAAGAAGTTGTCGAACTCGCTTGCAACGTAATCCACAACCCAGGAGCGCAGCTGGGCGCCACCCGGAGCGACTGTTGTCGAGCCGAGCTTTGTCTTTGTCTGGGATTCAAAGACCGGTTCCTGGATGCGCACCGAAATGGCACCGATGATACAATTGCGCACGTCCTGCGGGTCCAAGTCCTTCTTGAAATGGTCGCGGGCGCCTTTGACAAGGCCTTCGCGGAATGCCTGTTGGTGTGTACCGCCCTGCGTGGTGTGCTGACCGTTTACAAAGCTGTAGTAATGTTCGCCGTACTGGTTCCCGTGCGTGAAGGCGCATTCAATATCCTTGCCCTTAAAGTGGATCACCGGGTAGCGGATGGAATCGTCCACGTGCTTGTTCAAAAGGTCCAAAAGGCCGTTCGGGCTCGTGTAGACCTTGTCGTTCATGATGAGCTGGAGGCCGTTGTTCAAGTAGGCGTAGTTCCAGACCTTTTCTTCCATGTAGGCCGGGAGGAAACGGTAGTTCTTGAAAATGTCGGCGTCCGGTTCAAAGTAAATTTCGGTACCGTTCTTTTCGGTCGTTGCACATTCCTTGTAGTCCTGCACAAGCACGCCACGGCAGAATTCAGCCTGCTTCATGCGGCCATCGCGGTAGCTTTTGACAATGAATTTGGTAGAAAGTGCATTCACGGCCTTTGTACCCACGCCGTTCAAGCCGACGGATTTCTGGAACGCTTCGGAATCGTACTTACCACCTGTGTTGATCTTCGACACGCAGTCAATGACCTTGCCGAGAGGAATGCCGCGCCCGTAGTCGCGCACGCGTGCCGCATGGTCGTCAATATTGATTTCAATCTTCTTGCCGGCACCCATCACGAATTCGTCGATGGAGTTGTCGATAATTTCCTTGACGAGCACGTAAATGCCGTCGTCCGGGCTCTGTCCGTCGCCAAGTTTACCGATGTACATACCGGGGCGCAGACGGATGTGTTCATGCCACTCTAGGGATTTGATGCTGTCTTCTGTATATTTCGTAGCTGCCATTAATCAATCTCTTTAAAATTCAATTCCATATATAGCAAACGATTTTTCTGAGCAACCATAATTGTGCTTTTTGCGTTTGCTATGATCGTCAATCAAATATATAAAAATTTTAAATACTGCACGTAAGTGCATGTTGAATAGGCCAAAAAGAGGAGTGTAAATTGGTTTTCCTCCTAATTTTCAAATTCTCGCGCGGGTCATCTTTGCTGAAGTTGGAGCGCGTTGTGGCGATGTCGGTTTGACGTAACAGTTGATTTATTTTATTTTTGGTATCGGCTGTTGGGAGTTTTGAAGGAGAATTCTTATGGACGCAATTCAGGTTGCGCGTGAACGATTGAAACTTATCAAGCTGCTCGCCCAAAATGGCCGTGATATTGCTATGGGCAAGGTGATCCCCCAAAAAGATGTTTTCAAGTCTTTGGACCGCGAAGCCGCTATTCTTCCGTAAAATTGTTGCATCATTGACCCCCGTAAAGTCTTGTTTTTTTTGACATCTAAAAAATATTAGTTATTATTTCGTTGTATTTGGCTAATGAATGTTAGCTTGCGGTTAATAACGGAGAAATTTATGAAGACGGTTGGTTTGATTGGCGGAATGAGCTGGGAAAGTACAATCACGTACTATGATGTTTTGAATAAAGAAATTGTCAGCGCGTTGGGCGGTTTTCACAGTGCAAAAATCTTGATGTACAGTGTCGATTTTGCTGAACTTGAGGCGAACATGTCCAATGGCAATTGGGAGGGCATTGCTGCTATTCTCGCAGACGCGGCGAAATCATATCCCGATTCTGCACATTGCCGATGCGGTTGCCACAAGCGTTATTCGCGATGGCTTTACGAAAGTCGCGCTGATCGGCACTAAATTCACGATGACACAGGACTTTATCAAGGATCGCCTTAAGAGCGCTGGCCTCGAAGTGATTGTGCCGGACGCTCCAGATATTGAAATTGTGAACAACGTTATTTTTAATGAACTTTGCTTGGGTAAGGTTCTCGGTTCGTCTCGTGCGGAATACCAGCGCATCATTGAGAGCTTAAAAGAACGTGGAGCTGAGTGCGTTATTCTTGGTTGCACCGAAATCGGCATGCTTATCTCCGCAGAAGATAGCGTGCTCCCCGTGTACGATACGACCATCATCCATGCTAAAGAAGCCGCCCGCCAATCGCTGGGTTGATTGTTCTATATGCTACACGATGTAGTATATGCAAAATTTTTGTGCGAAATTTTTAGAAAAACACCTAAATTTTGCAAAAAACTTTAATTTTGTAGCATAAATAGACTTGATTTTTGAAAAAACGGTTTTATATTTTTTAATATGAAACCGATTGTCGAATATACCGATTTCCGCATGTACATGCGCGATTACTACGAGGAACGCAAGCGCTGTTCCGCGTTCTCTTGGAGAGAATTCTCCAAGAACGCAGGATTCAGTTCTCCCTCGTACATGAAGGTTGTTTGCGACGGTAAAAGCAAGTTGAGCCGTATCGGTGTGGAGCGCACGGGGGCTGCTATGGGGCTTGCTGGTTTTGAGATGGATTATTTCAGGGCAATGGTCAAGTTCGGCCAAGCCGAGACGGAAGAACGCAAAAAAAACGCCTACGAAGAAATGCTTTCTATCGCAAAGACGTACAAAGTCCGCACGATTGAAGGCGAGCTGTTCAAGTACTATGATACTTGGCACAACTCGGTCGTCAGGGAACTAGCTCCGATTATGCCGGGCGCCACTCCTGGCGAAATGGCGAAGATGTGTTATCCGCAAATCTCTGCTGCGGAAGTTCGTGATTCTCTCGACTTTCTCACGAAATCGGGACTCCTGAAAAAAGAAGATGAAAATTTTGTCCAGTCCGAAACTTCGATCAAGGGCACAACGGATGCAACGCGACTTGCCATGAGAAATATGCACCGCCAAATGTCCAGACTTGCGACATCGGCACTTGAACTCCCCAAGGAAATTCGTAACTTTAGTGGAGTGACCATGGGGCTTTCGCGCGAGTCGTTCCATAAAATCGAATGTGTACTGCATGAATGCCGTCGCCAGATTATTGCCATCGCTGCTGAAGAAAAGAATATTGAACAAGTTTATCGCTTGAATTTGCAATTATTCCCCCTGACGAAAAACGTGAAGGAGAACGAAAATGAAGAAGTGTAGTTTGTATGAACTTATAACGCTCACGCTAATCTTTTCGTTGAGCTTCTTTACGAGTTGCTCTTCGGATAAAGTTGCGGGTACGTCCGAAGATACGAATGAATTTGCTTATAGAGTTTCGTCGAGCTCCGAAGAGGAATTGTCTAGTTCGGGGAAAATGTCCTCAAGTTCTTGGGGTAACGCTCATCTTGGTATAGAGTCTAGCAGTTCTGTGAAATCTAGCAGTTCACGAGTCGTTTCCAGTTGTTCAAGTGCTGGATCCAGTAGCACGCGCACCATTTCGAGTAGTTCTCACGCAATCTCTAGCAGCTCGAATGCTGAATCCTCGAATAGCTCGCAGCTAGAGTCTAGCAGCTCTTTAGATTCGGTAAATGAAGGCTCGGCATCTCCTAAAACGCTAGAGGATTATTTGAAGTTGCTCAATATCGCTTCGGATTTAGTTGTTGTTGAAATGTTGTCTGTGAAATTTGATTTTAATGATAATGTAAATCTAGAGCCGGAAAATCCAGTGCCGCCGGGAGTGACGGAATTCGATAGCCCGTGGCCGCTCAAAATTGTAAAACAAAACCTCTATGGACTGGAAGAATTTTTCCCGATGGCTTATAAGCACTTCCCGGAAATCATTGATGCGATCAAAAACGAGACTCTTGATGAAAACTGTGGGCTTTATATGTTAAATGTTTATGCGGACGGATTTTCAAGAGGCTATGTTGTTTCTGGTATTGCCAAGGATACCATCAAGGTACTCGATGTTCCGGCCGGAAACTGTAAAGCGATTCCGCCTACCGAAAAGGCTCGATTCCTGTTCTACTACTGTGGCGAAATTAGTAGCCATGCTGATGTGGTTCACGTTCCTGTTGAAATGAATTTGTCACAAAAATGTTCGGCTTTAAAATCTAATGAGGAATGGGTGAATATAAAGTCACCAGTTCAAGCTAAATAGAATTTAATAAAAAAGGAGATATAATCATGAAACCGATTAAATACATCGGCGCTACCTTGGTTGTAGCCGCCGCGTTTGGAATCGTGGCTTGCGATACTGATAACATCAGCGCTCCCGAGTACAATAATGTCAATTCCTCGGCTGTTGAACAGCTAAATCCGCTGCAGTCCTCCAGTTCCGAGGCGAAAATTCAACCGCTGTCAAGTAGCGAATTTGTTGAAAGTTCGTCTGCCAAAAGCGAAAGTTCGTCTTCAGTTGCGAATCTGTCCAGCTCAAGCATTTTTGAGACTTGCAAGCATGTGAGCGATAATGTGTGCGAACCTTGCCCCTCTGGTGAAACGTGTGCTTGCCATCCGTGTAGAATCGGCGTGGAGCATGAAAGCAGGGATTGCCTTACGGGCGCGACTCTTTATTGTCGTGAAGGCGAATGGAAGACCGTTGCAGAAATTTGTCCGAATGGCCGTTGGACTACCCACTGTAACGGCATTTGGGCACAGGAGCCTGTTTGTTGTGAAGAAAAACTTGAGGAAACATGCCGTCACATCTCGGATTATGACGGCATGACCGCACAAGGTAACTGCGTGAATCAGAATGGCCGCACCGCAGTCGACTGTGTGACGGGGGAAAATTACGAATGTAAAAACAACAATTGGCAGCCGGTTGCCTGCATGGACATCAAGCCGACTGAATGCAAGCCGGGAATGGTTGGTTGTGACTATCGCCTTTGCCAGCCGGACGGCGTCCGGGAAATTGCCGACTGCGAAAGTGGCGCAATTTACGTATGCAACGGCGAAATGTGGGAAATCAAGAAAACGGAAGAAAATCAGCATTGCGCTCGTGGCGAGCTTGAATATTGCGCCGCATGTTTTGAAGAAGGTGCGTTCAATGGTCATTACAAATGCGTTCAGGGCAAATGGCTAAAAATGGGCATGGGCGACGAAATCTGCGAACATATCACCGATTTCCGGTGCGCAGAAGGAAAGACGCGCTGCAGTATAGCTTGCGATGAAAACCTGCAAAAACGTACCCAGGACTGCAAAACGGGTGAAATGTATGTCTGCCAAAGTGGTTTATGGACTTTAGAGCTTCTTGATTGTGATTCCGATGCTGACGGCTGCGGACGTGAAATTTTGCAGCCGACGTGCGATGCGCAAAATGGCGGTAATTGTGCACTCCCGCTTATGGACTACGAACGCTGCGCTCGCGGAGAAAAGGAATTCTGCAATAGCAATAATAGCTGGTTGAGCGAGTCTTGTGAAGAAAGCGAATTGAGCAGGGACCTCCGCATTGAAATGCAGGATGGCTCTTACCGGTCTGAAAATTATATCTGCGTGAAAGGTCGCTGGGTGGAACGTTATAAATATTACGAATGCGGTGAAAAAGAATCTTGTGTCACGGCATCTGTGCGTTGCCCGAGTCTAGGTGTTGAGGGGACCGCTTGCAGTGAAAACGGTTCGTCCAAAGTTGTCGACAGTTGCGCATTTACGT
Organism: Fibrobacter sp. UBA4297; assembly: GCF_002394865.1. Lineage (NCBI taxonomy): Bacteria > Pseudomonadati > Fibrobacterota > Fibrobacteria > Fibrobacterales > Fibrobacteraceae > Fibrobacter > Fibrobacter sp. UBA4297. The sequence continues at coordinate 173,689 of NZ_DGUZ01000001.1, forward strand.
GTAGCAATGGCGTCTATAAGTATACGCCTGCACCGCTGTAATTTTAGATTTTAAATAAATTGCAACGAAGCTGAAAAATCCATTGGGCTGTGCTCAATGGATTTTTATTTTGGGGGAGGAGGCAAGAAAAATTTTAAATCTTGGGGCCTTTGGGGAGCGGAATGTGCTCGTTTGGACGTGGAACATCGAACGGCGGATTTTCGGGCTTGTGCTTTTCCCGTTCTTCGCGATTCTTTTCGAGAGGCCCTTTTCCGTTGTTGAACAGGTTCTCTCGTGCGTTGACTTTGCTCTCGTTTAAGACGTTGCTCGTTTTTTGCAGGTTGATGTCTTGCTGGATATCCTTGATTTCGGCTTGGGCGTTTGCTTTGATGTCCGAAAGGATTTGTTGCCGCGCCTGCTTGCGCTCTTCACGTAAGCGCTGCCAGTCTTCTTTCTGCTTCTGTCCAAGGTTTGGAACGTCTTGCGTCATTTCGGACCTTTCTGCGGGTGTAGCGATATCAGATTCCGGTTGGGCAAACGGAACCGTTACGAATACCGAGCTGGTCAAAAGTGCAATAAGTTTGTTTGCGTTTTTCATAGCGTTAACCTTGAAAAGACTCGGAAAAAAGAGGGCGACGGTTGCTCCCGTCGCCCAGTTTTTTAGGAGGAAAGTCCTTATTCAACCTGTGCTACGGTCTTTTCTTCTTTTACGGCTTCTTTTTCTGCTTTCTGTGCTTCGCGTTCAGCCTTCTTTGCCTCGAGTTCTGCCTTGCGGGCTTCACGTTCGGCTTTCAGAGCTTCTTCGCGTTCAGCGCGCTGTGCTTCGAGCTCAGCCTTCTTAGCTTCCATTTCAGCCTTGCGAGCTTCGCGTTCGGCCTTCAAAGCTTCTTCGCGTTCTGCGCGCTGAGCTTCGAGTTCAGCACGCTTGGCTTCCATTTCGGCCTTCTTAGCTTCGCGTTCAGCTTTCAGAGCTTCTTCGCGTTCTGCGCGTTGTGCTTCGAGTTCGGCACGCTTGGCTTCCATTTCGGCCTTCTTTGCTTCGCGTTCGGCCTTGCGGGCTTCTTCACGTTCAGCACGCTTAGCTTCTTCTTCGGCGCGCTTGGCTTCCATTTCGGCTTTCTTAGCTTCGCGTTCAGCTTTCAAAGCTTCTTCACGTTCTGCACGCTTTGCTTCGGCTTCAGCCTTCTTTGCTTCATGTTCGGCCTTCTTGGCTTCCATTTCAGCCTTGTGAGCTTCGCGTTCTGCCTGGAGTTCTTCTTCCGTCTTCGGGGTCGGCGGGAGAATTTCCGGCTTCGGCGGCTTCGGGGCTTCTACCTTGGCTTCGTCCTTTTCGAGCTTGATTTTGTCGAGGAGACCCTTGCGGGCTTCCTTGCTTTCTTCGCGCATCTTCTTGAAGTCTGCCTTGTCGACAACTTCAGCTTGGACTTCTTCCGAAATTTCAGCGGAGATTTCGGCCTTGACGCTCTTCATGTCAGAAACATCGCTCTTGGCGGATGCAGTGGCAAAGAAGGCGAGCGTAGAGATTGTGAGGATTGCAATGAATTTTGATTTCATGATTCTTCCTATGATTGAGGTGGATTCTTGTTTTACACCCTCTCTTTAGCAAGAACCGTGCCAGTTTTTGAAAAATGCCGAAATTGCATGAAATTCGCCACTTTTGCACGGAAATACCGATTCTTTTGCCATAAAGCCCATAAAAAAACGAGGTAATTCGCCTCAGCGGGGACAAAAGTTCCGAAAATTTATTGGGTTGTTGGTTTTGGGTCAATGGTTCTTAGATTATAAACCAATAACTAATGACCAATGACTAAAGGCCTCCGCCTTGCTTTTGCGTTCGCAATTTTGTACATTGACTCCGCAACTTATTATATCGTTTCTTAGATCCTTAATATTATCCCGGGCAGGGGCCGCAATTGTAGCGCCAAAGAGCGTTCGCATTGAAAAAGCGGGCATGCGCATTTTAGGAGAATCGTATGCTTCTAAGGATTCTGGGAATTTCCCTTTTGACATTGTTGTTGTCTTCGTCGCTGGCGGGCGCTTCGTCTTCGGTTGCGCGTTCTGTTAGTACGCCGAAAACGTTCTCGAGGTCTGCTCGGACTTCATCGGGGGCGGTTACGCTTGATTTTGCTGATGTCGCGCTCTCGGAGGTGGCGCGGACTCTTTCGCTTGCGTATGGGACGTCAATTTTGACGGATGATGCGGGCGATGTGCACGTGACATTTCACTTGGAGGGCGTGGGGCTTTTTGAAGGGCTGACTTCGCTTTGTGCGGCACATGGGCTGGATTTGGTGCTGGAGGGCCGTGTGTACCATATTCGGCGCTCGCGCGTGCAGAATGGTTCGATTGCGCTTACGGATTCTGGGGTGGTCGTTGATGTTAAAAACATGAATGTGCGCGAGTTTGTGAAGGAATTTGGACTGAATACGGGCGTGAATGTGCTTGCGGATTATGACGTGGATGGCGTGGTGACGGGAAACCTGAGGCGAATGGTTCCGGAAAAGGCGTTTCGTGTGCTGATGGAGTCGAACGGTTTTAAGGTGCGTGGCGAGCGCGGGTGCTTGCGTGTCTCGCGTGGGGGAAGGGCTGTGTCTGGGGTGTTGCGCAATGACTCGCCGGAAGTGGAAATTTCTGTGGAACGTGCAGGCGACCTTTATTCGGTGGATTTGCAGTCTGCTCCGCTCAAGACGGTGCTCAAGGCGGTTACAGAAGAGGCTGGGCTCAATTTGGCGGTCTATGGCGACTTGAATGAAACGGTGCAAATGTCGTTCAAGGATGTTTCTCTACCGGAACTTTTAGCGTCGCTTTTTCGCGGGAGTGCATTTGCGTTTCGGCTGGATTCAACGTCGCTTCTGGTTTCGGAGGCGGGGGCAAAGGCGATTGCCGGCGTGCGAGTATTCCCGCTAAAGCATGCATCACCCGAGAAAGCGATGGCTCAACTTTCGAAATTTATGAAGGGGGCGGAACTGAATGCTTCGGAATATCGCGAGCAGAATGCAATTGTGCTTGGCGGTTCGCCGCAGGCGATGGCGCGTGCTGAGGAGTTCTTGAAGATGATTGACGTACCTCAAATGCAGGTGACGCTTGCGTGTGTGATTGTGGAGTTTCGCAAGGGGCGCGGCTTTGCAATTGGCGTGCGGAGCGGGGCAACGCGGAATGTGGGCGAGCGCGATATCCAGGTGCGTGGCTTCTTTGATTTCTTGGGCAAGGATATTTCGAAATCGGGGGCGTTCGGAAAAATCGGAATCTTGCCGGATCGCTTTGAGCTGGAACTCTCGTCCATGGAAGAGAACAACGAGGCGAAGGTACTTGCACGACCGCGCGTGACAACGTTGAACGGCAACAAGGCGGAACTTAACGTGACGAATACGGTCTATTATCTTGTCAGTCAAGTTTCTGCGGATGGGTATCCGATTACGGATTATCGCTCGTTTAACGATGGCATTTCGCTAGAGCTTACGCCGACAATGACGCAGGATGGCTTAATAACGTTGTCTGTGTCGCCGGAAATCAAGACGGCGGGCAGGAGCACGGGCGATGGGCCGCGGGACATCAGTTCACGGAATATGAAAACGACGGTGGTGTTGCGTGACGGTGAAACGCTTTGTTTGGGCGGACTCATTCGCAAGAACAAGACGGAGGTGCGGCAAGCGGTACCGTTTTTGGGGAGTATCCCGTTGCTTGGACGCTTGTTTAGCTACACCTCCGAAGAAGAGGATGAAAGTGAACTTGCGATTTTCATTACGCCAACAGTTGAAGTTAAACGATAAATGTTTTTTTCTTCGTCATCCTGACCCTGAAAGGGGAAGACAACTCAGAAGGCGAGTGTTGCAAAAATGAGTTTACTCATTTTTATAACCGAGCCAAAGAGTTGGGGCTTTAGCCCCATCCAGTGAAGTCTAGTAAACGAAAAAAAATGGAGGGTAAATTTTTGTATTGGAAAAAGCGAATCTCGCCTGTTACAGCGCGGATGATGACGTGGGAAGTGACGACATCATTTGACGGGACTCTTACTGAGACGGAATTGCGCAAACGTTTTGACGAGGATTTTAGGGATGTATTTGTTGCGGAAAGTCGCGTTTTCTTTTGGCCGCTAGTTTCGTTCAATGCATTGGACGGGCGTAAGCATCGCTATCTCGTGGCGGTAGCGGATGAACCGTTGGAAAAATACCGAAAAATGTTTGACCGTTGTTTGCCCATACAAATTGCGTTGTATGCAATTGCTGACAAAATATTGCGAGGCGAATGGGATAGCTCAAATTGCATGAAATGTGATGAAACGTGCGCAGGGTGTGGCAGCGAATGTGCTGAGTTCGGTAATAACTGCGCAAAAAATGGGAATTTGTTGCTTGTCGCCCTTTGGGAACATCGCCTGTACATTCTTGTTTTTATGGAAGGGCGTTTGTGCCATTGGTCAGAAGAATTTGGCTATGGAGAATCGTTTGATGACGCTTGTCGGGAACGTGTTGCGCGCTTTAAAGAATTTTTGAAAGTCGATGAACTATTTGCAAAATCGGGCACTGCAGGAGTTTTTGGAGAATTTATTGTTTGTTGTAAGAATGCTAGCGCTGATGAAAATTTAATGAATATGGATAAACTTTTTCAGAAAGCAACTCAAGACCCATTTTGGCGTGGCAAAGATTTAGATGAATGCAATTCAATGAAACCTTGTGAACGGCAACGGTGGACTATGCGTGCTGTGGCGGTTCTTATTTTGTGTGTGGCTATTTTTGCAATTTGTGATGATTTGACGGATGTACTTTATGCAAAAATTATTGATGGTGAGTCGCGTAATTCGTTTGTGGATGTGCCGCCAGTTGAATTGAGTCTGCCTGCTGCGCGTGATTTGGAAATGCTTGCATGGGCGGAAGGCCACCGCGATTTGCTCCCTTCAAAATGGACACTTGGGCGGGCGGGACTCGCTGATGATGACGCTTTTGGAAATCGGCGAATTTCACGCGGAGCCTGTGATTCATCAACGTTTAATTTGCTTGGAATTGTAGGTGGGCGAGTGGCGCTTGTGAAAACATCTGCGGGTGAAATGAGAACGCTTTCGGTCGGTGATTCGCTTTTGCAGTACCGCGTGAAACGTATTGGGATGGATGATGTCGTGATGCGTTGTGGTCGCAAGGAGGTCCGTTATGCGCTCAAAATGCGGTAACGTTCTTCCGCTTGTGTTGGGCTTGTTACTTGTGCTTTCTATTCTCATGACTGCGATGCTTCGCATGCCTGGGACTCTCCGTCGGACGGTTTTGCTTGTTGCAAATGAAACTCAAGAAATGTACTTCGCTGAGTCGGCTGTACTTGCTAAGCTCGAAGGATTTCCGGAGGGCTATTTTAAGGAACTTCCAACGGTTGAATCTCGGATTCTCGGACCTTGGACGGAATGGCGTGTTCGCGATAAATATCAGTTTTTGCTGGGGAGTGAATACGGGCGATTCTCAACTTCGGAATGGGCGCGTTGCGCCGTGGTGCTGGAGCAGAATTTGCATGAACGCATTTTGCAGTCAGCTGGACTGAAAAATTTGTCGGGAAATCGTCGTTTTTTTAAGTTAGATTCTTCGGATGGGCTTTCTGCGGAACGCACGATGGCGATAAACGTGAGCGCTGGCGATTTGACGCTCGACCTCGGTGATTTTTCAGTTCGTTCTTTTATGGCAAAAGTCGAGGGTGATGTCAAAATTCGCGGTAACGTCCACTTCGATACGCTGCGGATTTATGCGACCGGCTCTGTGAGCGTTCAAGGAAATGTGACCGCAGACTTTGCTGAATTCTTTGGGCTTGCAGGCGTGGCTGTTTCAGGGAATGTTTTGATTGCGGGGACGCTCCTCTCGAAACAGAATATTGAAATTTCGGGCCGTGCTCAGGTGAATTTTCCGAGCATAGCGCTTGCTGTTGGCTTTCGCGAGAACCGCTTGTCCTTACTTGAAAAGTCTGCATTTGAAGGTTTGGCAATCGCACCATCCGGAACTGTCGAGCGCGATTCTTCGTCAAAAATTCTTGATTCGACGCAAGCGCTCTTACCCTTTTGCATGGACACTCGCAATGTCGTATTTTCCCGGAGGCGCTTGTGACTCAATCTCGTCATGGGTTTACGTTGCCCGAGGTTTGTGTGGCGCTCGCAATTTTTCTCGTTGGAACAACGGCGCTCCTTGGCGGTTGGAACTTCTTCAATCGCGAAGTGGCTGACGAGCGAATGCGCTTGGATGAGTTCTATGATGTGCTAGAAACAATGGAATCGTTGGTGGCGAACCGCCCGAATTGTGCGGACTCTCTGACTGGCGAGCGTTCTCCAGATTCGTCGTCGGCTCTTTCTGTTCACTTAACCCGTGTTCCAGGTAACCCGCATTTAGCGTGGGCGGTTGTGACGCATGAACATTATTCTCTCAAGCGCCTCGTGCGCTGTCGGTGAGGTTCGGAGGCTTTCTTATTTGCAAATGAATCTAGCTCTGCCTAAATCTTCTCGACACGGCTTTACGCTCTTGGAAATGCTTGTCGCCATAACGGTTGCCGCGATCCTCACGACCGTCTCGTTGAACGTTTATTCGATGTTCCATCATGGCGTTCTCGAAACAAGCCTCCATTACGAACAGTTCGTCTCGGAAAAAGTCAAAGAACTCCGCTGCCGCACCCGCTTTGTGCGTGGCCTCCCGCCATGCGATACCATCTCGGGCGGATTTCGCGCATCCTTAGAACCAGTCCGGCTGCGCTTCTATAAATAACTGGACGCCTCGTTCTTCGAACTCGGCATGACTATGAGCTGCGCGACTCTTGCCTTGCATCTGCGGTTTTCTCAAAGCAAAAAAAAGCCCCGCGCTTGCGGAGCTTCTTGAATAGCGTTCGGCGAATCTCGCCGCATCTTGCGTAAACTATAGTTTAGTTCGTAGCCTGTTCTTCGACGCATTCAGAGCACTTAATGGCTTTGCGAACTTCGAAGATGTTGCTGATGTAATGCATAAAGCTAAGCACGCTCACCGAGAGAAATCCGATTGCATAAAGGGCGAGGAACGGTCCAATGATGTACTTGCTGGCGTTGATGTATTCGAGCAAACCGAAAATGCAGTAGACGCCGACGAGGAGTTCGATAAGTGCCATCCACGGGAACTTTTGTGCGTAATGGCTCTTGGCCTTCTTCTTGGCGCCTCCGTTCTTCGGGGTACGGACGAAGCTGCCCTTTGTGCCGAGAACTGCGGCAAACACTGCGCGGGAGTTGCTGACTGCGATGCCAACGCCGAGAGCCATCAAGATGGGGAGCGAAAGCAGGCGAATCTTCCAACCGGTGTAGCCGGAGCAACGCTGGGCGACAAAGTAAAGGACAGAAGGTGCGATTGCGGCGAGGAAGATGAATGCGAAACCAACCGTGTATGCCCAAGTGGGGAGGTGTCCGACCGGTTCAAAGAAAGCAAGCAACGGCCAAGCGCAGAGTGCTGTGAACAACATGCAGGGGTGGATCGAGTAGTGCGTCGTGTGAAGGATGGCGCCAATCTTCACGCGGAGCGGAACCTTGGAGCGCAAAACCTTCGGCAAAATCTTGATAGCGGTCTGGATGGAGCCCTTTGCCCAACGGAACTGCTGAGCCTTGAATGCATTGATGTCGTTCGGGAGTTCCGCCGGAACAATCACGTCGAACACAAACTTCATCTTCCAACCGGCAAGCTGAGAACGGTAAGAAAGGTCCATGTCTTCGGTCAGCGTATCGCCTTCCCAGCCGCCACCGCCGTAAATAGCGGCCTTGCGCCAGACACCGGCGGTACCGTTGAAGTTCATAAAGAGCTTGCCCCAGCTACGTGCGGACTGTTCCACCACGAAGTGGCCGTCGATACCGATAGACTGGGCGAGCGTAAGACCGGATTCAGTGCGGTTCAAGTGACCCCAGCGGCCCTGAACAAGGCCGACCTGCGGATCCATGACCAAGTACGGGACGGTCTTCAGGAGGAAGTCTTTTTCGGGAACGAAGTCGGCATCGAAGATGGCGAGGAATTCGCCCTTTGCGACGGCCATGCCTTCCTTGAGAGCGCCAGCCTTGAAGTCCTTGCGGTTCGTGCGGTGGATGAGCTTGATGTCATAACCGCGGGCGGCGAGTTCAGCAACTTTCTTCTTGGTGACTTCGTAGCATTCGTCCGTGGAGTCGTCCAAGACCTGGATTTCGTGCTTGTCCTTGGGGTAGTCGATAGCGCAGACTGCTTCGAGGAGTCGTTCAACGCAGTTGGCTTCGTTAAAAATCGGGAGTTGGGTTGTGACCTGCGGGAGGTCTGCGATGGAATGTTCGCGGTAGTACTTCAAGATCGCTTTGCGGTCCGAAAGTCGCGTCTTGCGGCTGTTCTTGAGGAACAGGTAGATGCTATAGTAGCAGCTAAACCCGTAAATCACCAATCCCACGCCTGCGATAACGTAGACGACGAACATTGCGTATAGTAGTATAGTACTCATTCTACTGTAACCTTTGCATTTATTGAATGCTTGCGGCCAAATATAGAAACGCAATGTGACCTTTGCTACATTTTTCAGGAATTTTGGCCCATTTTTTGCTTTGGAAAGTGTATTTTTACATAGGTTTGGTTAGACTTTTTTACAATGGCGAAATATGCAAAAAATGGCAGATGAACGCAAGAATAATTTAACATCTCCAATCGCTCGCTGGATCGAAGCGAACCGCGAAACCGCAGGTTTTACAGAATCTTTACGTAAATTATTAATGTATGCATGCGTGGAATGGATCCGTCGCGGTACATCGGCGCTCCTCACCCCCGAAGAAGCTCTGTCTAAAATAGTATGTTGCGGACTTTCGGAGTTCCCGGTGGGGGAATGGGCTGAAAATCCCGAAAAATACACCGACGAAATCGCCGATTTCTGTGAAAAAGTGAAAGTTTTGCCGTTGCCAGCCGCCCTCCAGGGCGAAATTCCCTCCCTTTTGGATCTCCGTGGTGTAAAATGCCCCCTCAATTCCGTCCGTTCGCGAATCGTCATGTCCGGTTATCCGGCGGGTCGAACGCTCAAAATTTGGCTCGATGAGGGTTCCCCGATCGAAAATGTGCCCGGATCGCTCATTGCCGACGGCCATAAAGTGCTTTCACGCGAAAAAAAAGGCGATTATTGGGAAATCTCGGTGGTCAAATCGGATTCTAAAGTATAGATTGTTTATGTGGAAAACAGAGTATTAGTTATAGGCGATGAAATGTTCGGCCCCAAGGGCGAAGCGGCGAACCGTTTTGTGGAAGCCGTGCTGTGCCGGGAACCCAGCCGACCTATACAGTTTTCCGTAAATGTGCCTGTTGCGGTCTCGTTATCGCAAATCAAAGCGCGTCTTTCTTCCGATGTCATTGGTAAAAATGCCGGCCGCATTATCATGGGGCTTGGACTGCGTGAACTGAACCGCGGTGGTACCGATGGCGCCTCGATTGCCTCGCTTTACGAAACGGTCGTGAACGAACTTGTGAACAAGACTCAGTCGCGACTTTTTTTGCTCACGATTCCCCCGGAAATGTTCCCGATTGCGGTAAGCGAGGTGGAATATCTCAATATGATGATTCGTGAGTTTTGCGCTGCAAACGCACCCCGCGTAACACTTCTCGATTTTGCTGAATTTGCCGAAGCGTTCAAGGAAAAGCAGATGGAACGCGGCAAGTTCGGGCGTAGCCTTTTTATGGAAGACGGTGAACCGACATCGCTTTGCTGCATGCTTTTAGCGCTATATTTGCAGGATAAACTTGTAGAAGATTTAAAGGAGATGTAATTATGGGTCTTTTTGACAATCGTTTTGCTAGTAAAAATGCGGCCATGAGCCGTGCGTTCTCCATTGATTCCGAAAAGGACAAGCAGAAACGCAATACTGCCCGCGAGCCTGCCGCCCCCAAGATGGGAATTTGCGACAAGTGCCACAAGGAAGCCTTGCTGCGCTCTTACCGCTCTAAGGAAATGTCTGTGTCCGATGGAGCCGCGAGTTTTGGGACGGTGGTGAAGCACCTCTGCGAAGATTGCGCTCCGCGTTCCAAGCGCTTCGAAGATACGAACGTCGCCTCAATGGATAAAAAGCAGGTCAAGAACCTCATGCGCTCCGCAAAGAAGGGTTTGCTGTAGTAAAAACAAGCTGAAATTAGAGCTTTGAACTTTAAAGGGATATGCCCGCGAAGGCGGGCGTATCCTTTAATATTTAATGATATGACAATTGTTGCTTGTCGAAAATCGCCCGCTAGCGTCTCGATTGAACGTCTTTGACTTTGGATCTTTTGTGGTGCGCAATCGGTGAATTGTTTGCGTCTGATTTCCCTGAATAACGGTGTATTCGCCTACTGCAGAAAGCTTGGGAATGTAATCGCAATGTGTATTTTCGTCCCATACGTTGTAATATAATGCAGAGTAGTTTTTAACGTAAAGCGTATCACCGATATTTAACTCAAGATCGCTTGGGTGGAGAATCCATGTTGAGTCTGCGACCTTTGACATAAGGGTTTCTTTTTCGGAATGAATTTTAAAATTGTGTAGTACTGCTCGAGCGCCGCGACTTGTTTTTGCGGATTCTCTTTGAGTGTATTTTACGGTAACGTTGCAACCGGGAATTGCTTTCATGCATATTGGATCCGTACTGAGGTCAATATGCGCTTCAGCGACAATGCCCGAAATATCTATGGTGTTGCCCAAATTAGGGAATGAGGACATGTCTGTGTTTTCGGTAGGCTACTCATTCTGAATTTGCATTCCTTTGGGAGTGCTGCTGATTTTGCAGGACTGAGCCATAGTATCGCTCAATGCAATAAGAATGAGTATAACCGACCAAGTCGGGGGCATTTGCATAGTTTTGTACCCTTCGACATGCTCAGGGTACTTGTCAATTCTTAATTCATAAATCCGGCAAAGATGTTGTTGCTCAGGAACGGAACAAAGCCGAGGAGGATTACCGCGATGCTCAGCAAAATGATGACTTCGCGCTGGCGCTTGGTGAGACGGAGTGGGTTCAAATGTCCGTCCGGTTCATCGACCCAGGCTGCCTTGATGAGCTGCAAGTAGTAGAAGAGCGCAATGACGTTGTTCAAGACGGCGAATGCTACGAGCGTGTAATGGCCTGTCGAAGCTCCGCTGAAGAACAGGTGGAACTTGCCGAAGAAGCCGGCGAGAGGCGGGATGCCTGCCAAGCTGAACATCGAAATCGCAAGGGCGATGGCGAGGCTCGGGTTTTGCTTTGAAAGTCCGCGGAGCGACTGGAATGTTTCTTCGCGGTGATGCCCGATGATGCCGAATACGAAGAATGCGAGGTAGTTCGAAACGGCATAGACAAAGAGGTAATAGATGATTGCCGTCTTTGCGGTTGTTGCTGGGCCAAGCAAGGCGACCATGATGTAGCCTGCCTGAGCGATAGAGCTGTAAGCCATGAAGCGGCGGAGGCGGCTCTGCTTTAATGCTCCGAGGTTTCCGACGAAGAGCGTGACGCCTGCGAGGAGCGCGATGAGCGGTGCAATTTTATCTTGAATCGGGGAGAGCGGACCATAGACGAGCACGACGAGGAACGCAATGGCGGTTGCCTTCGAGGTCACGGAAAGTACAGCGGTTACCGGTGTCGGAGCGCCTTCGTAAACGTCCGGGGCCCAGGTGTAGAACGGGAACAGTGTGAGCTTGAATCCGATTCCGCAGAAGAGGAACAGCACGGCAATCCACAAGAGCGGGCTAGAGCCGCTTGCGACTGCTGCCTGGATTTCATCGAAGTGGAGGCTTCCGGAAAAACCGTAGAGGTAGCTGAAGCCGAACAGTTCAAATGCTGTTGCGACAGAGCCCATCAAGATGTACTTGGTGGCAGCTTCGGAACCGTACTGGTCGCGTTTGTTCCAGGCGGCGAGTGCGTACATCGGGATGGTCGCAATTTCGAGGCCGAGGAAGAATGTGAGCAAGTCGCAAGCACTCACGACTGTGAATCCGCCGAACGTCGCAAAAGCGATGGCGCCAATGAATTCGGCAATCTGGTGCATGGGCGGCTTCTTGTCTCCGCCGTGTTCGAAGTAGTCCTTGGAAAGCCACATGCCAAGCAGAGCGCTCACCATGAGCACTTCGCGCATGAGCACGCCGAAGTCATCCACTTTCCAGTTGCAGATAAAGAGCTTTCCGCTGCCGCCTGCAAGTGGGATGAAGTTTAGCAGGAGGAATATGGCGATAAAGCCGATGTTTGCCAGGCGCCAGGGCAACTGCGAACGCGTTGTTACGAACAAGCGTATCCCGATTACGATGAACGGGAAAATCAGCAGCAAAACGTCAGGTAGAATGAAGTTTGGAATTGCAAAATTTGTCATAATTAAACCTACTATAAACCTGCCGATGAAATCTTTTCAAAAATCGGAGCTATGCTCTGGTCCAGAAGTTCCGAAATCCAGCCGGGGCAAACACCGATGAACAACAAGCAGGCAACGAGAACGACGATGACCAACTTTTCGCGGAAGCATCCGTCAGTGAGGCTTTCGTACTTCTGCGGGAGCGGGCCGTGAAGCATACGGTTCGCTGTTTGCAGAATGTAGACGGCTGTCGTCGTGATGGAGAGAATGGCGAGAATTGTCACGATGCGTGTGAGCGTGGAATCTTGCTGGAACGCACCAATGAAGATGGTGCTTTCGGCAATGAATCCCGAGAATCCCGGGAGGCCAAGCCCTGCAAAACCGGCAAGCACAAAGCCAACGCCGAGGAACGGCATCTTGCGCATGATACCGCCCATTTCCGTGATGTCACGGGTGTGGGTGCGTTCGTAAATCATGCCAATCGTTGCGAAGAAGAGGCCTGTCAAGAATCCGTGAGATATCATCTGGAGGCTAGCGCCGCGAAGTCCAATGGGCGTCATGGCGGCAAGGCCCAAGAAGATGAGGCCCAAGTGGCTGATGGAGCTGTAAGCGGTGATGTACTTGAGGTCCTTGTGGCGGATGGCGATGAACGGGCCGAGAACCACGTTAAAGATGAGGAGTGCTACAACGTACGGGAGCCAAATCTTGGCGGCTTCAGGCATGAGGAACATGGCAACGCGGAGGCATCCGTAGGCACCCATTTTCATCATCACACCGGCGGCGAGCATTGAAACAGCGGTCGGTGCAGCGGAGTGACCATCCGGGCTCCAGAAGTGGAACGGGAATAGCGAACTCGAAACGGCAAATCCCATGAACATGAGCGGGAATGCCCACATCTGGAAATCCATCGGGAGAGTCGTCTTTGCAATTTCAATGAGGTTCCAGCTTGTAGCGCCACTTTCGAAGTAAAGTCCGAAGAGCGTTGCAAGAATCATCGAAGAGCCAAACGCAAGTGTCAACGTGAGCTTTTTACCACCGTAGTCGCGCTTGCCGCTGCCGTAGCAGGCAATCATGAGGTACATGCAGAGTGCTTCCATTTCGTAGAACACGAAGAAGAGCACCAGGTCAAAGCTCATGTACACGCCGTAAACGCTTGTTGCCAAAAGTTGGATAAGCGCAAAGAAAATCTTCTGATTCCCTTTGATCTTGAGACTTACAAGCACGCCCGCCCAGACGATGAACGCCGTGAGCGCAAGCAACAGCATGTTGAGACCGTCAGCGCCAACAATGTAGTGGGCGTTGAACATCGAGAGCCACGGGATGTCCGTAAAGAATCGGAGTGCAAGCGGTGCGGCTGCCGGATCTGTCGGAGTTCCCGAGAGAGCGTAGATGGCGTAAGTCAAGTAGCAGACAATTGCAAGGACAATCGTTGCCGACGTGACATGGATGGTTCGGAGCGTCTTTTCGTACGTGGCGGGAATCAGTACGCAGGCGAGAACCGTTAAGAGGGGGAGAACCCAAATGGAGTTAAAAAGTATTGTATTCATGGGTGCGCCTTACAGGGGAAGCTGGCCGAAGAATCGCCAAAGGAGAACGCCGACAATCAAAGTGCCCAAGTAGAACGGCAAGTAGCCGGCCTGGGCAAAACGGACCAAGTCACCGAGCTTGTGGACAAACCAGACCGTAAAGGCGAGGAGTCCTTCAATCACGTAATCGTTGAATGCGCGGGCAACGCGGGCGATACCGCCAAAGATAAACTGGCGGACGACGGCGTAGTACATTTCATCGAAGTAGAACTTGTGGTAAATGACTTTATAAATGCCGCTGCGGTTCGTTTCGTCGAGAGCGCGTTGGACTTTTGCCCACGGGCTTGCGTAAAGCACCCAAGCGATAACGAGTGCAACGACTGCAATGCCAACGGCCACAAACGGGAGCCATTCAGCATGGTCGAGCTTGACGAGCTGCGGAACATTCAACTGTCCCGGTACAAAGAACTTTTCGAAAATTCCCTTGCCGAGGATGCCGCTCAAAAGTGCCGGAATCGCAAGAATTACAATCGGGAGTGTCATCGCGAAATCTTCATGCACATGGCCTGCCTTGACGCCTTCGTGACGTGGAGCGCCATGGAACGCAAGGAAGAACAGACGGAACATGTAGAATGTCGTGAGACCGCTCGTAAGGAGCGCAAGCCCAAAGACAACGTAATGGTGCCCTTGGAATGCGGCGAGAATGATTTCGTCCTTGGAGAAGAATCCGGAGAACGGCGGAATGCCCGAAATCGCGAGAATCGAAATGAGCGTGCATGCGTAAGTGAGTTTCATCTTCTTGCCGAGACCGCCCATTGCATCGAGATCGTTCGTGCCGACCTGATGGATTAAGCTACCGGCGATGAGGAACAAGCTGCACTTGAAGAACGCGTGCGTAAAGATGTGGAACGTCGAAGCGGTCCAGCCGGTAACGGCGACAACCTGGCCAATCTTGCAAGCGCCAAGCGCAAACATCATGTAACCCAGCTGCGAAAGCGTGGAGTAGGCGAGGATGCGCTTGATGTCTTTTTGCGTGCAGGCGATGACGGCGGCAAATACCATCGTGAATGCGCCGACCCACATGATGAGCGTGAGGGCGTTATCGCAAATGGCAAAGAACGGGAAGAGTCGAGCGACAAGGTAAACGCCTGCGACGACCATCGTTGCACTGTGAATGATGGAGCTGACCGGAGTCGGACCTTCCATCGCGTTCGGGAGCCAGATATGCATCGGGAACATGGCGGACTTGCCCCAGCCACCGGTGAAAATCAAGATGGAGCCGAGAACGAGCGCTTTGGACTTCGGGATTGTCACAAGGCCGAGGTTGATGAACTGCTTCTGGAAATCAATGAGGCTGAGCGAATTGAGCGTCGAAAAGTCGAAACTGCCGACGACGTAGCTCACGAGCACAATGCCGAGCAAGAAGAAGCTATCGGCAAAGCGGGTGAGGATGAATGCCTGCTTGGAGGCACTTACGGCACTTGGCTTGTGGTACCAGAAACCGATGAGCAGGTAACTCGAAACGCCAACGAGTTCCCAGAAGATGAACATCTGGAAAAGGTTTGTCGCGATGACGAGCCCGAGCATACTAAAACTGAACAGCGAAAGCAGTGCAAAGAAACGCCCGGCGGCGCGGTCTTCGCGCATGTAGCCGATGCTGTAGATGTTCACCATAAAGCTGATGAACGTGACGACTACGAGCATCATCACGGAGAGCGGATCTACGAGCATACCGATTCTTGCGACTAGGTCCCCGATGAACGGGATAAACGTATGGTCGAACAGAATTGCCTTTTGCGGTGCAAAGTCCGAGCTGAAGTAGTGGAATGCGAGTGTGCCTGCGGCGGCAAAGGCAAGGCCGTTGCAAATGACAGCGAAAATCGCTGCGGCTTTAGCGCACTTGTTTCCGAGGAAAAGCCCGTTCACGACGAACGTGATGAGCGGGAACAATAGAATCAAATAGCCGAGAGTGATATCATCAATCATGGAGGTCCCTCAACTGGTCAACGTCAAGACTCTTATGGCGGCGGTACATGGTCACGATAATCGCAAGGGCGATGGCCATTTCGCAAGCCGTCACGGCAATGACAAAGATACTGAACAGAGCGCCTGCAGTCGCATCGTGTGCGGTGAAGTAGGCGAAACTGATAAAGTTGATGTTTGCGGCATTCAGCATGAGCTCAATGGAAATGAGCATACCGATGAGATGGCGGCGGCGCATCAGGCCCCAAACGCCAATCCCGAACAGCAAAAATGCGAGAATCAAGCAATTCAGAAGGTTCATTTGCTAGCCTCCTCTTCGGCATCTTCCTTGGTGCGGCGGGCGACCGTGATAGCGCAAATGAGCGTCATCAAGAGGAGCACGCTTACGATTTCAAACGGGATGATGAATCCGTTCGGATCGTTACCGAGTAAGCGCAAGGCGAAGTTCTGGAGTGAAGAATAGTCGGCGGGGGAGTTCACGACGCCACTTGCCAAGTCCGGAGTCGGCAGCACGCATTTGACCATCACGAACACAAACGCGATGGAAAGCGCAAATGCGGTGAAAATTCGTGGCATCTTTGTCGAGAAGGCGTCTTCGCCCAAATGGCTTGTGAGAAGAATCGTAAACACCACGAAAATCACGACGCCGCCCACGTAAACCATCACCTGGGCAAGTGCGATGAATTCGGCATGCATAAGCATGTAGAGGATCGCGGTCGTGACAAAGCTAAAGATGAGGAACACGGCGCTTTGCAAGATGTTTTTGACTGCAACGCAACAAACTGCCGTCATTAAAATCACGAATGCGACGACATAGAACGCAATGTCCATGCCTCCCATCGGAAACGATAAAGGCAAATCCGGGAACATTAACCTTGCCCCTCCTTCTTATTTAAAATCATTTCAAGATCGTTCGGGTCAGTTGTCGCAACTTCGAATGCGGGACTCATGCGGATGGCTCCAAACGGGCAGGCTTCTACGCAGAGGCCACACTGGGTGCAACTGGCGAAGTGGTACACGTAACGTCCGAGAACCTTCTTGCCTGCAATGTTCTTTGTGGCAAGCACGTTGATGGAGGCGTTCGGGCAGGCGCGTTCGCACATGCCGCAAGCGGTGCAGTGGTTGTTGCCGTCTGCATCTTCGATCATCTCGAGGCGGCCGCGGTAACGGTCGTGCATTTTAAGCGTCTTGCGATTTTCGGGGTACTGTTCCGTAACGATGCGCTTAGGATTGAAAAAATACTTGAGCGTTACGGACAATCCGCAAATAAGGCTCCACGGACCCGTAATGCAACGCTTCAGGTAGCGTTTAATGTATTGAAGAGTTGAAATTTTTTCTTGCATAGTCAATAGTCATTGGTCAATAGTCATTAGAGGCCGATTGCAATGAATGCTGCTCCTGCTACCAGCAAAACAAGGTTGACAGGTAATAAGAATTTCCATTCAAAGTCCATGAGCTGGTCAACACGCGGGCGCACAAATGTCCAGCGGACCATCATGTAGCACCAGACCATAAAGTAAATCTTGGCGAAGAACCATACGACGCCAGGTACCATGTTCAAGACGTTGTCCACAGCAGCGATGCCGATGCACGGCGGGAAGAATCCACCGAGGAAGCATGTGGTCGCAAGTGCGGAGTTCGTGATGAGGGCGATGTATTCGGCGAGGTAGAACATGGCAAACGGAGTGCCATTGTATTCCGTGTGGTAACCGCCCGTAAGTTCTTGTTCTGCTTCGGCAATGTCGAACGGAGCGCGGTTCATTTCGGCGGTACTAGAAATAAAGAAGAGGATGAACGCGATGAAACCGAGGACTGGAATCTTGAAAATCCACCAGTCAAAAATGGTTCCTTCCTGGCTCATCGTAATGCTCATGAGGTTCGTAGAACCCGAAATCATCACGACGAACAGGAGAATCATTGCAAACGAGATTTCGTAGCTGATCATCTGGGCGCCACTGCGGAGCGCACCGAGCAAGGAATACTTGTTGTTACTGCTCCAGCCGCCAAGCAAAATGCCGAGCACGCCAAAGCCGTTCACCGCGATGATGAGCGGGATGCCCATCGAGACGTCGGCCACGACGAGATTCTTGTCGAACGGAATCAAGGCGCAGACGATAAACGGTGCAATCAAGACGATTAGCGGGGCGAGGTAGAACATGAGCTTATCAGCGCCACTCGGAGCATACACTTCCTTGAAGAGCATTTTGATCACGTCCGCGATGGTCTGGAGGGTGCCGTGCCAGCCAAGACGCATTGGGCCAAGGCGACATTGCACGTGGGCGCAAACCTTGCGTTCCATGTAAATGAGAATCGGGGCAGAGCCGATGTTCACCACGCAAACAGCGATAATGCAAATCACGGCGTTGATGAGGAAGGCGACGACGCTGTTGAGGTCTTCGGACTGGATGTTTGCCGGCAGATATTCTGCCAGGCGCGGGACCCAATCACGGACAAAGTCGCCAATAGGATGTGTTACTGAAGGTACAAACATATATTACCTGTCAATTTCCGGAATCACGGGGTCAAGGGTTGCCATGATGGTCACGAGGTCCGAAATCTTGTGGCCTTGAACCATCTTGTTGAGGGCGGCAATATGCGGGAAACTTGGACCGCGCGTGTGGATGCGGTACGGCTTTTCACCGGTCGTTGCGGCGACAACATAAGTCGCGTAAAGACCCTTTGCGGTTTCAATTTCGCTGTAGTAGCGGCCCACGGGGAGTCGCACCGGCTTTTCCTTGCTGCGCCACGGCCCTTCGGGAAACTTTTCGACGCACTGGCGCAAAATCTTCATGGATTGATGGATTTCAGCAATGCGGATTTTGTAGCGGTCGTAGCAGTCGCCGTTTTGGAATACGGGCACGTCAAAGTCGAGCTGGTCGTAAATGCTATACGGGTTTGCACGGCGCACGTCAAAGTTCACGCCGCTAGCGCGGAGCACAGGACCCGAGCAACCGTAAGCGATTGCATCTTCTTTGGAAAGAACGCCAATGCCAATGCTGCGTTCCAACACGATGATGTTTTTCGAAAGGAATCTTTCGTAGTCCTTCATCGTATCTTCCATGTGGTCGAGGAATGCTTTTACGCGCGGGATAAACGTATCCGGCACATCGTAGCGGCTTCCGCCCGGTCTAAAGAAGTTTGTCGTAAGGCGGGAACCTGTGACTTCTTCAAGGATGTCGTGAATCATTTCACGTTCCTTGAAACCGAACAAGAGGCACGTTTGGCCGCCAAGGTCACCGCCAAAGCAACCGTAGAACACCAAGTGCGAGGCAATGCGGCCCAGTTCCTGGAGCATCACGCGGATGTATTCGCCACGGAGCGGAACGCCCACGTTCATGCCCTTTTCAAGAGCAATCACGACGCCCAAGTTATTCTGGATGGCGGTCAGATAGTCCTGACGGTCCGACATGGCGATGTACTGCAAGTAGCTCATCGATTCCGCTTGCTTTTCCATACCGCGGTGGATATAGCCAAAGTGCGGGACCAGTTCTACAATCGTTTCGCCGTCCATGCGGAGCGTGAGACGCAATGCACCGTGAGTACTTGGGTGCTGCGGACCCATGTTGATGAAAAATTCTTCAGTATTCGATTTGCGTTCGAGGCGAAATCCCGGAGGTAACTGATGACTCATATAGGCCTCCTAATCATTTCCGGGTGAGTAAAGTCTTTACGGAGCGGGTAACCCACGAAGTCCTTGTCCAAGAAGATGCGGCGAAGGTCGGGGTGGTTTTCAAACTTGATGCCGAACATGTCGTAAACTTCGCGTTCCTTGATTTCTGCACCGGGGTAGAGGTGCGAGATTGTTGGGACGCTTGCCAAAAGCGATGTCGGGCGTTTTTCTTCGTCAATCGAGAAGTCTTTCTTGAGCTGCACGCAAAGGAAAATCTTGTGGCCGATTTCAAGACTTCTGAGCATTGTCACCATGTCGAAGTGGTCGTCGTAGTCAATGGCGGTCACGTCAATCAGGTAATCCATCTTGAATTCAGGATCGTTCTTGACAAATTCAACAACGTTCAAGTAGTCCTCTTTTTCGAGCATGACTTCGAGCGGGCAGTCCGCAGGCATCTTGGCGACGACATCTTCTGGAGTGTCTTCACCGCGCGTATGCACAGTCACGTTCGGGAACTTGGCGCGGAGCTTTGCAAAAAGCTCTTGCTGCGTAAGGCCCAAGCGCTTGAACGGCACACGTTCCACTTCTGGAAAATCCGGCTTCTTGACACGAATCGGCTTGAAGGTACTCTTGTAGTCCGGATTTTCTTCCTTGAACTTCGCGCGGGCTTCTGCCATTTGCTCGTCTTTCATTTCTTCGAGAGCGGCCCAGGTCTTTGCGGCTTCGCGGTAGCGGTCCATTGTCGAAACGTCTTTCGGTTCGCCTTCGTGCCACGGGTTGCGGCAAGTTTCCTTGAGGATCTTTTCGCGGAGCGTCAAAAGCCCGTGGAACAAGGCTTCGGGGCGTGGCGGGCAACCGGGAACGAACACGTCGACCGGGATCAAGTTCTGTGCACCACGGACAACAGAATAGTTGTCGTAGATGAACGGGCCGCCGCTAATCGTGCAGGCTCCCATTGCAATTACGTACTTGGGTCCTGGAATTTGTTCCCAAAGCATCTGGATGGCGGGTGCCATGCGGCGGGTAATTGTTCCTGCCAAAATAAACAAGTCTGCCTGTCTCGGGGACGAGCGGAACACTTCAGAGCCAAAACGGGCAATGTCATAACGGGCCATAGAGCTCGACATCATTTCGATGGCGCAGCAGCTAGTACCGTATGTCAGAGGCCAAATGGAGTTTGCACGGGCCCAGTTCACAATATAGTCGATGGCGTTTACAACGTACTTTCCACCGGGGATAGGGTCCAAGATCTTTGGAGCTAAATTGATTATTCCCATTTGAGAATTCCTTTTTTCCAGGCGTAAGCAAGGCCCGAAACGAGAATCGCAATGAAGATGATAAGGTCAATAATGACGACTGATGGCGGGAGCGCCGTGTGGCCTGCCATGATTTCTTTGAAGTTCATCATGACGGGGAAGAGGAACAGCGCTTCGATATCAAACACGAGGAAGAGCAAGGCGAACAGGTAGTAGCCCACCTTGAACTGAATTCTTGCGTTGCCGATGGTTTCCATACCGCATTCGTACGGTGCCATCTTGTTCTTTGTATTCTTGGTGCGGTAGCCTAGCAATAGGCCTGTGACGGTTGCCGCCGCCGCGATAAACGCGCCTAGAAAAAGGAAGATTGATAGTATTATATATTCTGACATTTTTAGGTTATAGGTTGTAGGTTAAAGGTTGTAGGAGACAGGTGAAGTTATACACACGTTGTGTGTATATATTAGGTGGCGAAGCCACGATTATATTCCTAATACCTAACACCTGTTACCTAATCCCTTACTAATAAAAGTTCTGCAAGTCCTGGACGGTTCCGAATAGCGTGTTTGCAATCTGGAAGCGGTCCAGAACGTGTTTTAACATATCTTTGAATTCGTCAATTGTTCCTGCGTTCATTGTGTTGAGTTTGTCCTGAATATCGCTCACGAAGCCGTAAACGACCGGGCTCGATTTCATGCCTTGCATTTCCCCGCTCCATTGCTGCAACACTTTGTCTGTATCGATTCTTGCGATAATGTAGCGCGTTGTCGAAAGCAGTTCCTGCAAAAAATGCACGAGGAAAATTTCTTCTTGCAAAATACCCCAGCGTTTGTCCTTGGAGTACAGCGAAGAGTTTTCCGCCTTGCCGTAAAAAATCGCCGCTTGCGCATACTCGAGACATGTCATCAAGAGCCTTTCGTAACGCTTGATGTCTTTGCTCAAGTGCTGGTACCACGCGTTGTTTTCTTCGGGCGTGGATTCCTTTGTTTCGACGATTTCGTTCGGGAACAGCGCTCGGAACGCGTAATACACTTCTTCGTAATAACGGTTCCTCATGCGGCAGTTGAACGCACGGTTTTTTTGTGTGTAGTCGCAATGGTGTAGGGAAGATATCATGCTTTTTCAACCCCTCTGACGCCCTCGACTTGCCTTATCTTGGTCACAATGGCATCGACCTGGTCCTTGCGGAACGCCTTGAATTCCATACGGATGCGACCTGTGTATTGGGCGCTCGCGATGCTCATGCGGTCAAGGGACAGGTTCTCGTCTTTCAGAACCATCAGGATGCTTAACGGCAAGTTCCTGCGGTTGTCTGTTTCAATTGTGAGGTGCGTGGTAAATGG
This sequence comes from Fibrobacter sp. UBA4297, assembly GCF_002394865.1. NCBI lineage: Bacteria > Pseudomonadati > Fibrobacterota > Fibrobacteria > Fibrobacterales > Fibrobacteraceae > Fibrobacter > Fibrobacter sp. UBA4297. The sequence goes on from NZ_DGUZ01000001.1 coordinate 195,637, forward strand.
CTTCGAAACGTCGGCGCTCCAGTCGACAGGGAGGCGTTGGTCGGTCGGCAAGTCTTTGAGGCAAGGGCAGTCGCTCTTGTGGACTTCAATACCGATTTGCGGGCGCATCACGCCGACAATCTTATCGCCTGGGACAGGGCCGCAGCAACTAGCAAAATGGATGAGGAGGCTAGTTTCCTGGCCAATCATCAATGGCATTTCGTCGGTGAGCGTATTGTCCATGTCTTTTCCGAATTTCGGGTAGAAGCGGATGGCTGCGGTTTCCTTGGATATATCGTTTCCGCCGTTCAAGAAACGGTGGATGTCCTGGAGCGGCAGTTCGCCCTGACCAATCTTTTCAAAAAACTCGTTGAGGCTTGTGATGCCGAAGTGTTTGAGTATATCCTCTTCCTTCGGGCGTTTGTCCTTTTCGATTTTAAGGAGGCGCAGTTCGCGCGTCCAGATTTCTTTACCGAGGCTACGGGACTGGATGATGATGCTTGTCTTCATCCACTTGCGGAGCTCCTGCTTTGCCTTGATGGTCTTGACCATTTCAAGCCATTCCGGGCTCGGTTCCTGATTTGGGCTCTTTAGAATCTGGATGGTCGCGCCGTGCGGTACTGGTTCATCGAGGCTCACGACCTTGTCGTTAATGCGGGCTCCAATGCAGTGGAGCCCAAGTTCCGTGTGTACTGCAAATGCAAAGTCCAAAACGATGGCGCCTTCGGGGAGCTCAATGGATGCGCCCTTCGGGGTGAACACCGTCATGCCTTCGGGCTTCAAGTCCACCTTCAAGAAGTCGAGGTATTCCTTGGAGTCTGAGATTTCGGATTGCAGTTTGACCATGTGGTCGAGCCAGGCGAGTTCTTCGCCTTCGTGCTGCGTTTCCATCTTGTAGGCCCAGTGGGCGGCGAATCCCTTTTCGGCGGTAAGGTCCATGTCCTTTGTGCGGATCTGGACTTCGACCATCTTGTTTTCGGGACCGATGACGGTTGTATGGATGCTTTGGTAAAGGTTCGGCTTCGGGGTCGCGATGTAGTCCTTGAAGCGGCTTTGAAGCGGTGTCCAGAGGTTGTGCACGTAACCCAGAGCGAGGTAGCATTCCGGAATCGTTTCGACGATAATGCGGATGGCGAAAATGTCGAAGATGTCTTCGAAACCGCAACCGCGTGCAATCATCTTGTTATAGATGCTGTATATATTCTTGGTGCGCCCCTGGATGGTGCAGTCGAAGTCTTCGAGGGCCATCTTGATCTGGAGCGGGCCAATCACGGATTGCACGTAGTTTTCGCGCTTTTCCTTGTTTTCGATAAGCGCGTCGACGATTTTCTGGTATTCGTCTGGGTTTACGTACTTGAAACTCAGGTCCTCGAGCTCGGTCTTGAGCTTGTAAAGGCCGAACCTGTGGGTGAGGGGCACGTATATGTCGAGCGTTTCCTGGGCGATGGACTTGCGTTTTTCGGGTTTCATGTACCGCATGGTGCGCATGTTGTGGATGCGGTCCGCGATTTTGATCATGATGACGCGCGGGTCTTTGGCCATGGCCGTAATGAGCTTACGGTAGGTGCTTGCCTTTTGCGCTGTCTTGCTTGATTCCTGGACGGCGGTAATCTTAGTCACCGCATCGACCATGAACGCCGTGTCTTCGCCAAAAAGTTCTGAAATTTCACTGAGGGTATGCGGGGTGTCTTCCACCACGTCGTGCAATAAGCCTGCGAGTACCGTTGCTTGGTCTTGCTTGAGGTCTGCAAGAATCTTGGCCACTTCGTAAGGGTGTTCTGTGTAGGGCATGCCGCTCTTGCGGTATTGACCATCGTGGGCATCGGCAATAAAGGCTATAGCTTTTCTGAGAATCCCTTCGTCAAGTTTGGGATTCTTCTTAAGGAGCACACTTACAATGTGCTCTTGGTTCGTTGTAAATTTAGCCTGATCCATCATTCTCAATTTATCTAATAATTTGATACTTATGCGGCTTTTTTTCGAAAATATGCCAAAAATAAGACGAAAAAAGCATCGACTTGACTAGAAAAAAGGAAAAATGGAAAATTTCCAGTTTGCGGGTAGATGCATCTGAATGAGTGCGTTGTAACTGTTACAACAAAAAAGTTATTACACATCGCCCAAAATTTTTAGAATAGATTAATTTAAAGGACAACAATTCCGCCGAATTCACGGCTGTTGTTGGGGTTGGTAAATATGAATAAGTGGATGAAAGTAATGCCAATGGCAGTTGCTGCCTTTGGGTTATGGGCGTGTGGCGATGAAGCTGTGACTTCTGCCGCGCAATGTACAACAAAAGAATGCTTGGAACAGGTCGGTCAATCCGCTGGAATTATTTCTGGTGGAGAATCTAGCTCCAGTTCGTACGCCGAAAATAGCGTAGAATCAAGTTCTGATGACGGTTCTGGCAGTCAGGGACCTGATTCTTCTGCAGATGCTCAATCTCCGACGAGTAGTTCTGATGTCGCTATTTCTAGCGGTGCTTCTAGTAGTAGTGTCCTTGGACCTCAGCTTTCGTCGAGTAGCGATGCTTTGCCTGGAAGCAGCAGCGATGCTGTCTCTAGTTCTAGCCGTGGACATCATCATTCTAGTTCGTCTGCAACAAAGCCGGAAGTCTCTAGCTCTAGCGAATCAACGCCTCCGACTCCGGTAAATGAATTTGTTGAAGACCATCGCAGTGAATGCAAGATTGGCAATATTCCGACGAGCGTGAACAACGCGAAGTTGCCTGACCCGTTCATGGGTCTTGATGGCAAGCGCATTTCTTCGAAGGCCGATTGGAAGTGCCGCCGTGAAGAAATTGGTGCGATGCTTGAAAAGCTCATGTTCGGTCAAAAGCCGCGCAATCCGGAAAAGGTCGAAGGCTCCTATTCCGGCGGAAAACTCACTATCAAGGTGACGGACAAGGGCAAGTCTGGCAGTTTCTCTGTAAACATTTCTAATGCAGGCACCAAGGACAAGCCGAAACCGGCTCTCATTGGGTTTGGCGGTGGCATGATGGGCGGTTGCGGAAGCCTCGGCAAGGCAACGGACGGCCTTGACATCGCTATGATTACTTTCAACCCGGATAACGTTGCTCCTGAAAGCGGTGGAGGCATGTTCTTCAACATCTATGGTGGTAACACGAACAACTATGGCACCATCATTGCGTGGGCCTGGGGCGTGAGCCGCATTATCGATGCTCTTGAAAAGACGCCTGAAGCCGGTATCGATGTGCATCACCTCGCTATGACGGGCTGCTCTCGCTGGGGCAAGGGAACGCTTGCCGTGGGCGCATTCGACGAACGTATCGCACTGACCATTCCGCAGGAATCTGGTTCCGGTGGTGCATCGCTTTGGCGTGTGGGCGCTCAGGTGAACAAGCAGAAGGGCAAGCAGTTTGTGCAGGGCCTGGCCAGCGCAGGTTCTGAAGGCAAGTGGATGATTTCTAGCTTCAAGAGCTATGACGGCAGGGAAAACACGCTCCCGTTCGACCAGCACATGCTCGTGAGCATGGTCGCTCCGCGTCCGCTTCTCATCATCGATAACGCTGGCCAGGAATGGCTTGGCGAAGTGCCATCGAACTACTGCGGCCAGGCTTCTCTTGAAACCTACAAGGCTCTTGGTGTGACTGAAAACTACACTTACAGCCAGGAAGGCGGTCATGGTCACTGCCAGCTTCCGAACGGGCAGTTTGACGAAGTCAAGGACTTTATCAACAAGTTCCTGCTCAATAAGGATGCCAAGACGGGTAAGATTGACTATTCCAAGAACACGCAGACCATCAATTTCAAGAAGTCTGAATGGATTGACTGGGAAACGCCTAATTTGAAGTAGTTTTTTAGTCGTTAGTTGTTAGTCATTGGTTATTAGTTATAGGTTGTTTTTTCTAATGACTATTGATCATTGACTAATGACCGTTGACTGATTATAAAAAATAACCGCCGACATTGTGTCGACGGTTTTTGTATACGTTGTGCTTTTTTTACAGCGAATCTTGGAATTTGTGGAATTTGTCCAAAAGTTCTGCGTAAGTCTTTGTGGCTTCGAGCTGCGGGAACTGTGCCACGATGGAATCCGGAGCGCAGAAGAAGCAACCCTTGTCTGCCTGCTTGAGCATGCCCGTGTCGTTGAAGGAATCGCCCGAGGCGAACACCTTAAAGTTGAGTTCCTGCAAATGCTTTACGACCTTCGTCTTCTGGTCGCTCATGCGCAAGTGATAACCCTTGATCATGTCGTTTTCGACCACGAGATTGTGGCAGAAAATTGTCGGGAATCCGAGATTCTTCATGATGGGGTAGGCGAATTCCTGGAACGTGTCCGAGAGAATAATCACCTGGGCTTCGTCGCGGAGCGTGTCCATAAAGTCACGGGCACCATCGAGGAGTCCGAGGTTTGCGATAACGTTTTGGATGTCAGAGAGCTTGATGTTTTCGCGTTCGAGAATCTTGATGCGGCCCTTCATGAGCACGTCGTAGTCGGGGATGTCGCGAGTGGTGAGGCGGAGGTCCTTGATGCCCGTCTTTTCGGCGACGGCAATCCAGATTTCTGGCGCAAGAACGCCTTCCAAGTCAAGAGTGACAACACATTGCTTAGTAAACATGATTTTAGGTGTTAGGTTGTAGGTTTTAGGTGGTTGTGGCTTAAGGGTCTTTAGCTATTAGTCATTAGTTGTTAGTAGATAATTGTGCTTACGGCACCAAACTTTAAAAAACTAAAGACCATTGACTAATGACTATTGACCTAGCACTATATTTTCTTATTTCTCTCGTCTATAATTTCTTGCATGTCAGCAGGTGTAATTGTGTAGTTTGTACGGCAGAAGTCGCAGACAACGTTTAAGTCCTTGTTTTCGCTGCTGAGTTCTTGCAGGTCCTTGAGCGGGAGCGTTGCAAGCGTTGCGAGCATGCGGTCCTTGCTGCACGGGCAGAAGGGCTTCGGGTCGATTTCGCGCACCACTTCGATGTCGTACGGGCCGCGGAGCTGGTCCAGAAGTTCATCAAGGTCAAAGCCCTTGTCTGCCTTGTACATGTCGCAGAACTTCGGGAGGTTTTGCACGATGACTTCGATTAAGTTGATGTCCTTGTCCTCGAGGTCCGGGAAAGCTTCTATGTAGAAGCCTGCGGCGTAATCGAGTACGCTCGGGTCCTGAGTGTTGTACTGGGCTTCGATTCCAACGGCAGAGCGAATCTGTTCGGACTGCAAAAGGTATGTAGCGAGGTTCTGACCCACGGAAACGGACGGAGCTTCGATAATGCTTTCGTGAACGCGCTTGCCCTGTTCGTTCAACTTTACGACTTGCACATGCTGAGGCACGAGGGCGGGTTCGTTTGCTCCGATTGCCTGGAGTTCAGCCTGCGGAATCATGGCGCGGACAAGACCCATCGGGGTCGAGTCTGTTTGAATTTTCGTAATTTCGCCACCAAAAGTAGTGGTATAGGAAACTGTACCTGCGAATTTAAGGCCTGCGCTCAGGAAAATGCTTGCAATGGAGTTTTCGGCAAGCAACTTGAGGGCAAAACCCTTGGCGTTGTGGTGACGGCCGATTTCGTTCATGGTCTCAGTCAAATCGACCACGATAAGGCGGAAGGGCGTTTTTTTGCCCGTCGCACGGATGATTCTGTCTTTAAAATTCATACCCTAAATATAGAATTTAACGGATTTGTAAGCCCTGTGTAGATTGAAAAAAGCTATAATAATCAAGTAACTATTTGGAGGTATTATGCAAATTCTCGTACTCTTGGCTGATGGTTTTGAGGAAACGGAATTCGTTGTTCCTGTTGATTTGTGGCGCCGTGCCGGATTCAAGGTGACTATTGCGTCTGTTTCGGGGGCTGATTTAGTCAATGGCCTTCATGGGCTCAAAATCCAGTCCGATGTTGCTTTGAATAAACTTGAACCGACCGATTTCGATGCTGTTTTCTTGCCGGGTGGCGGTGTAGGTGTGCAGAACCTCAAGGCAAGTGCTGCTGTTGAAAATGCAATTTGCAGTCTCAATGATGATAATAAATGGATTTTGGCTATTTGTGCCGCTCCGACGGTACTCAGCAAGGCGAGAATTCTTGTCGACAGAAAGGCTACGTGTTACCCAGGCTGTGAAACAGACCTTGTTTGTCGCGAATTCTCTACGGATCGCGTTGTTGTCGATGGTCATATCGTTACAAGCCGTGGTCCGGGTACGGCTGAAGAATTTGCTCTAAAGTGCATTGCCGAGATGGGTAGCACTGAACTTTCTGAACAAATCCAACGTCAAATCGTTGCTCGCTAAGTTGTCTGTATCATACTGTATCATGACAAAACCCTGAGGTATTCCCCTGTAACTATGCAGGGGATTTTTTTATAGACGGTTTATAATTTGTTTATTCATTCTTAAGTTGTTAGTCAATAAGTACAATGTTTGTACGATAAATTATTTTTTTATAAAAAATTGAATTTAGGTGACACTTTATATTGTAAAAAATGCTATATATAAAGTACTCCATATACACCAATAAGGGTCGGAAACTAAAATTTCCGGCCCTTTCCTTTTTGAATTAAAAGTCCACAGTTGTGTATTTGGGGTGTTAACCGACGCTGTGCTCGAGCTTGAGGGTGAGGAGCTGGCGTGCTTCGGTAGCAAATTCGCCCGGGAGTTCCTTGAAAACGTCCTTGCAGAATCCGCCCACCATCGCTTGTATAGCGTCTTCGCGCTTGATGCCACGACTTTCGAAGTAGAACAGCTGGTCTTCGCTGATACGGCTGGTCGTAGCTTCGTGCTCGGTCTGGGCGCTTGCGTTTGCGACGGTGATGTAGGGGAACGTGTGGGCGGCGCTCTTGGTACCGACGAGCATGCTATCGCACTGGGTGTAGTTGCGGGCGCCTGTAGCGGACTTGCGGATGCTCACTTCGCCACGGTAGGCGTTGCTGGAATAGTCTGCGCTGATGCCCTTCGAAATGATCGTGCTCTTGGTGTTCTTGCCGATGTGGATCATCTTTGTGCCGGTGTCTGCCTGCATGTGGCCGTTCGTGAGAGCCACGCTATAGAATTCACCGACGGAATTGTCGCCCTGCAAGATGCAGCTCGGGTACTTCCACGTGATGGCGGAACCCGTTTCGACCTGCGTCCAGCTGATGCGGCTGTTCTTGCCTGCGCACTTGCCACGCTTCGTGACGAAGTTGTACACGCCACCTGCGCCTGTTTCGCGGTCGCCGGCATACCAGTTTTGCACGGTAGAATACTTGATTTTAGCGTTTTCCTTGGCCACGAGTTCCACGATGGCGCTATGGAGCTGCTTGCTCGAAAATTCAGGGGCGGTGCAGCCTTCAAGGTAGCTCACGCTTGCGTCGTCATCGGCGATAATCAGTGTGCGTTCGAACTGGCCTGCTTCCTTGTTGTTGATGCGGAAGTAGGTGGAAAGGTCCATTGGGCACTTGACTCCAGGCGGAATATAGACGAAGCTACCGTCGCCAAAGACCGCGCTGTTGAGGGCCGCAAAGTAGTTGTCGCCAGCGGGGACCACGCTACCCAGATATTCCTCGATGAGTTCCGGGTATTCCTTGATGGCGTCGCTGATGGAGCAGAAGATAATGCCCATTTCCATGAGCTTCTTCTTGTGGCTTGTGTAAATGCTGACGGAGTCGAACACAGCATCGACGGCCACGTTTGCGAGTCGCTTCTGTTCGTCGAGCGGGATGCCGAGCTTTTCAAAAGTCGCCAAGAGTTCCGGATCCACGTCTTCAATTTTTTCGTGGCTTTTCTTGGTCTTCGGTGCGGAGTAATAGACGATGTCCTGCAAATCGACAGGGTTAAAATGGAGCTCTCCCCAGTTGGGCTGTTTCATCGTCTTGAGCTTTTCGTAGGCTCTCAAGCGGAAATCGAGCATGAACTGCGGTTCGCCACGGAGCGCTGACGCCCTGCGGATGATATCCTCGTTAAGGCCTTTTTCGAAGGCTTCGTTCTCAATATCAGTGACAAATCCGTATTTGTAATTTTCGCTCATCTTTAACCCGCTTTAAACGAGTGCAAAGATAGTAAAATGTGGGAGCTGTTCCAAACGGGGCAACTCCATTTCTGTGTTAACCTACCGGTATGGTAGGCTTGAGATTTGTCCTTGTTACCTTGGTTTGTCATGCCCGCCACTTGTCACCCCGGACTTGTTCCGGGGTCGCCATCCTTGCGCGTCATTCTGAAGCCGCCAGCAATGCGACCAATGTTGTTGCCGGTCGCGAAGAAGTTATGGTGCTCTTGGGCGTAAATCGCGCCTGGAAAATGAATCAGGAAAAAGTCGATGTTGATCTCGCCGAACGCGTGGTGATGACTCCGTTCACGGCAAAGCGCCTTGCCATTATGCTTGGTGCAACCCTCAAGGCATACGAAGCCAAGTACGGAAAAATCGAAATCGGTATCCCGGAAGGCAATAAGGGTTAATTTTTACACCTCAAACGGGTTCTGGGGCCTATGGCCTCAGGACCTTTTGAGGTGGTTAATAATAAATTTCTAATATTATTGGGTATATGGAAGAGGTCTGCGGCATGTGCTTGTTTTGCGCCTGCTGCTGAAAAAGGAGTACAGAATGAGAAAATTCGTAAGAGCTATGTGTCATCCTGGAGCGCAAAGCGCGATAGGATCCATTATGGTCCTTTTGCTTACCATAGCCCTCATCGCTTGTGGCGGCGATAGCGGGACATCTGCAAATGATGGAGATGGCGGCTCGGAGACCGCCATGACGAGTAGTAGCCGTCATTCCGGACCTGATCCGGAATCTAGCAGTAGTAAGACAGTTTCCTCTTCGTCTGTTAAAACCGTCTCCTCTTCTTCCTCTGTCATTCCCGCCTCGAGCGGGAATCTCCCTTCATCTTCGAGTAAAAGGGTCGAGTCTAGTTCTAGTCAAAAGATTGCTTCCTCCTCGTCCTCGACTACTCGCAAAGCCGTCTCGTCTTCGTCTGTTAAAGCCGTCTCCTCTTCATCATCTGTAAAGGCTGTATCCTCCTCGTCCTCTGTCATTCCCGCCTCGAGCGGGAATCTCCCTTCATCTTCGAGTAAAAAGGTTGAGTCTAGCTCCAGTCAAAAGACGGCTTCTTCTTCGAGTCTGAACAATGATGTATCCAGTGGTGTTGAGTATAAACCGTATGCTCATGATACATGCCTTGCAGGAAACTGGAATATTCACAAGAGCGTTTACAAACAGTTTACCGACCCACGTAATGGCCGTAGTTATTATTACTATACGGCAACTTCGTATAAAACAGGTGAATCTGTAACAGTCATGGCGGAAAATCTGAACATCGGCGAGATGGTTCTTGGTGAAAATGACCAGAATGACGATACAAAGATTGAACGCTATTGCTACAACAATGATACCACTAATTGCGATAAGTATGGTGGGTTGTACCAGTGGGCTGAAATGATGCAGTTACCGAGTAGCTGCAATACCGAAAGTTGCTATAAAAAAATTAGACGCGATCATCGAGGAATTTGTCCTGAGGGCTGGCGCTTGTTTACTTGGGATGATTACGAAATCGTGAAAGATTATTATGACAAATATGATGAAGGTATTACTCCAGGTTTACGCTCGCAGTGCTTTAGTGGGTACAATACAAGTGGTTTTTCCTTAATTGGTGGTGGGTTAAGAACTGCTGAAGGAAAATTTAAAAAATTAACTGAATATGCGGCATGGTTTAGGCCTGAAGAATATAAGAACGGTAGCGATGTTAAAGCTTTTAGTGCTATTGTTTCTAGTTTGATTAACGATGCTCCATCAAAAGATGAAGATTGGGATTTAAAAGTAAAAGGTTTCTCAGTTCGTTGTACAAAGATAGAGTAAAAATCTCTTAACGAATAAAAAGAACTCCCATGGGTGGGAGTTCCTTTTCCAAAAAAAGTTTTATTAAAAATCGGCGTACGTTGGTACGCCAAAGGCAATCAAGGCGAATGATGCAGAAATAAACTTGTTTATTTCTATATCTGAGCCGCAAAGCATTGCACGAAGTGCAAAGGCAATCCTTATGTCAAAAAAGCGTGCTAAGTGAGAGTCGCAGAAAACTTGCGCTAGCGCTATTTTTCTATGACCGAACGACGCCGCGGACGCCGTAGGCGTCAAATGAACAATAACTCCCGTAAAAACTCCAAATCCTCTAAAAAAACGACCAAAAAGGTGACTCGTTCGAGATTAAGTTCTAAGAAGAATTTTAAGATCGAAAATCTCGAACCTCGTTGAGGCGCAAGCGCCTCCCTTTACGGCTCGGAAATGAAAACAAACAAGTTTGTATTCGCTTCACTCGCCTTGCTGGTAGTGATGGATGCGTCCGCGGGGTTTGATGGTTACCCTTTCTTAATCACTTCTACGGTGAGCTTGTTGAACGCAATTTTGCCGCCTTCGCGTAGTTCTAGCGCAGCCCTGAATGTCGTGTCGTTCTTCTTGAACGGTTCAAGGATTGGCGTAGATTTGTTCTTGAGGAGCGTTTCGACTTCTTCGTCAGAAAATTCACGCTTGAAGAATGTTTTGGGAATCCCGTAATTGCAGCTAGGATTCATGCACACGTATGCCGCAAGCGTTTGCACTTCGCCGTTTGGCGTTTGCGTGGTCGTGCCGCTACGGAAACGCAGTTGGTCGCCGCAGCAAGGGCAGGGGAGGTCTCTATGGACGAATTCAAAGCTTGTGCGACCGTCTTCACCGAGCTTTAGGTAGGCGTCGAATTCCGTCCCTTTCTTGCTTTTGAATCCGGTTAATAGTTCAGTTTTGCCACCGGTGAGGAGTGCCTTGATGTCTGCCACGCGGAGCTTCTTGCCCGCAACGGACTTGAACAGGGTAAAGTTACAAGCGGGGCAGAAAATAGCGTTCTTGTTTTCTTCGAGCTTCTTTTTGCAGAGAGGACAGCTGAACTTGGTTTCGGTGCCGTGGAAATGTCCGTCATTCTCGAACGCGAATGTCGCCTTGAAATCCTTGTCCCAGACGACTTTGGCGTTGAAAGTCGTGCCTTTTTTGGTCAAGAATCCGCTGATGATTTGCGTTGTGCCGTTGCTGAAAAGTTCTGCGATTTCCGTATCGCTCATGACGTGTCCGGCAATCGTCTTGTAGAAAACGAAGTCGCAAGTCGGGGCTGTGTCTGGCGTGAGCGTCGGGTCGCCGTTCTCATTGTTCGATGTGGTGACGTCGCTTCCTTCGCAGACAAGGCGGTTGCCGGAATCGAGCAATGTTTTGCCGCACTTGGGGCACTTGTAATTGGTCGGCGTTTTGACTCGTGCGTCATCGGAAAATTCAAAGCCGATGTTGCCGTCATCGCCTAATGTGAGCGTGGCGCTGAATGTCGTTCCTTTTTTGCTCTTGAAACCGCTGAGCAAATCGGACTTGCCTGTTTTGAGGAGTGTCCGCATTTCGGCGTGGCTCAAGGTGCGGCCTGCAATCGTGTGTCCCGCCTTAAAACCGCATTCTTCATTTTTGCAGACATAGCCCCACGGCGCAATTTCGAGCGGGCTGGAACATTTCGGGCAGGGAATCGCATCGGTGACGGTTTCGCGTTCGAATTGGCTTGCGTATTTTTGGTGCAAATGTTCGAAGAGTTCCTTGACGTAATTCACGATGCCGTCGCGAAATTCGATTGGCGTGAGTTTGCCTTTTTCGACTTGCGAAAGCTTGAATTCCCATTCGCCGGTCATTTCGGGTGATTTGACTTTTTCGTCCATGAGCGCGATGACTTCGCGTCCGCGCTGGGTGCTGACAAGGTAATTCTTTTGCGCTTCGATGAATCCGCGCTTTTTGAGCGTCTCGATGATGCCTGCTTGCGTGGCTGGAGTTCCGAGACCGCGTTCTTTCATCGCTTCGGCAAGTTCTTCGTTTTCGATTTGCTTGCCCGCCGTTTTCATCGCGGCAAGGAGCGTCGCTTCGGTGAAGTACTTAGGCTTGCTCTTCTTTTTCTTTTGCAGTTCCAAGCTGTCGAAAGGCGCATGGTCCCCGAGATTCCATTCCGGGAATGTTTCGACGATGTTCGTAATATCATCCCCATCACCCTTGCCATCAGCATCTGAGCCCTTCGCATCGTTTGTCATGCCGGACTCTGTTCCGGCATCGCCTTTTTTCTTTTTCGACGGTTTCTTCTTCTCTTCCTTGATGAGTGCGCGGAAACCTAAATCTTCATTCCTCTTGAGTTTTAGCCTAAAGATTTCGGCGTTGGCGGCATCCAGCAGAACTTCCATTTCGCTCCAGACATACGGCTTGAGCCATGCTTGCACAAAGCGTTCCTTCGCGAGCTTGTAGATGTTCTCTTCCATTTCAGGGAGGTTTTGCGGCTCTTCCCCCGTGGGGATAATGGCAAAGTGGTCTGTGACTTTGCTAGAGTTGATGAAGACAAAGTTTTCATTGCCGCCTCGCATGACGGATTTTTCTTGCGGCGTGGCAAGCCTTTGTGCAAGCGCATACGCCTCTTGCTGCATCGTGTCCGGCAGGTATTGCGAGTCCGTACGCGGGTAGGTGAGCAACTTCTTTTCGTACAAGTTTTGTGCACAGTCGAGAACTTGCTGAGCGCTGTATTTAAAACGCTTGTTGCCTTCTTTTTGCAGCTCCGTCAAGTCAAACGGTTTTTGTGGGAACTGCTTTTTCTGCTGGATGTCAATCTTTGCAATCGTAGCTTCTTCCGGCGGCGAGCATTTGTCTATAACAGCCTGTGCCGGCTCATCTTTCTCGAAAATCGCAACTTTTAAATTGCTTTGCTTGTCCGCCGCGACCTTCTCATCTACAGGCGTGCCGGAATCGCCTTTTTCCTCTTTCGTTTCGCTTTTGACGAGCTGCGCCTGGAACCCTTTCCACGTTCCCACAACGCTGTAATAAAACAGTTCCTTGAACTGCTCGACAATTGCATCGCGTTCTACGACCAAGTTCAGCGTCGGCGTCTGCACGCGCCCCACAGAAATCATCTTTCCGCGCCCGGCGGTGAGCGTGTAAGCACGAGTCGCATTCAGTCCGACCATCCAGTCGGCACGCTGGCGGAGCCTTGCCGCATAGCTCAAGTTCAAACGCTCCGTCGCATCTTCCAGATTCTTCCAAGCCTTGTCCAAATCCTTCGCTACATAGCTGTTCACCCACAAACGCTTAATTTGCTTTTTGCGGAAGTCCGGCGTGTAGTCGAGAATCAAGTCGAAAATCAAATTACCTTCACGGCCCGCATCCGCGCCGTTCACAAGAACATCCGCCCTTGCCATCATGTCGCGTACAACCGCGAGCTGCTTTCGCGTACTCTCGATTTCCATCAACTTGAATTTTTCGGGCAAAAGCGGCAAATTCGAAAGTCGCCAACCGCCCTCGAAACCGGGATAGGCGTCCAACGGCGCAAGCGTAATCAAGTGACCCACGCACCACGTGATGCAATGGTTCTTGCCAATCAGGCACCCGTCGCCTTGCGTAAACTTTTCACCCTCAATACGCTCCAGCATCGGCTTGTAATGCTGATTGGCAACAGAAGGTTTTTCGGCGACGAGTAAAATCATAATTGCCGAAAAATATAATTTAATTCTTGAAAGGCTTGTAGGAGTATTAAACTCTTATTGTAAAATCGCCTTAGTGGATTGCGAGTGCCGCTTTTTTTAGTTCTTCGAAAAATTGCTTTGTCGCTTTGGCGTTTGCTTTGCGAGCGTCCTCGGCGGCTTCACTCATTATTTGGGCAAGCATTTCATCGGTAGGTTCGTCTAAATCAGTCAATCTGTACGAATTGATGTCTTTTTTTTGTTATCATAGACACCTCTGAGTGGTGAAACCTTTTTACTAATATATGTTTTGATGAATTTTTAGTCAATATGATAGTGCTTGTGATGGCTAAAACGGAGCGCTGCTATGGAATTTTTATCTCCGCTTGAAAACAACCTCTATAAGAAAAAAAACAGGGCCAAACGCGAAAACGCCCAGCCCATTGTAGAGAAAAATGATAAGGTATTGAAGAAATATCGGGTAAAAGAGCTTTACAGTTTCAAGCGATTGTCTCGATAGCATTCATCAAGTAATTCAACTAAATCCCAATTTCTTTGGTAATAGTCGATGCTTCTTTCGCTTATTTCGTAATATCCGCATTCTACGGCGTTTCCTGAACGGCAGGTGTTGTAATGTTTCTTGCAATATATCGGGTTGTCGTCGGCTACGCCTTTTTTCCAGTTTTTTCTACAATGTTGGCAAAGGAAACAATTTCTAACATTTCTTTTGTTCTTCAAAAAAAGACATAGAACAGCCTTGAAAACATCGTCACCTGGGAAAAATTGATAGGATTCTTGCAAGGAATTTCCTATGACAACATAATCACAAAGTGTTTTTTCCATAGCTTTCAATTTTTCGTATATGCTAGGAATTTCCTCATATCTTACCGGAGTACAGCGACCATCCTTTGTCAGCATAAACCCTTTAAATTGATAATCTCCGCAAGACAAAAAATTTTTCAATTTGAAATTATGGAATCTTATATCGTTTGATTCCTTTATTATCATATAGGGCTCTTCCCAAGGAAAAATACCATTATTTAAATTCAATCCAAATTGAATCGTTCGTATTTTATCGTCAAATATATATCCTCTTGACAATCCCACCGAAAAGGCGAATCGAATTTTGTTTCCTTTTTCATCTGCGTAAACCAAACTATCGTCAGTACATTCTGCATCTACGATGCTCCTAAACCTACAGGCCAAATCAAAACTTGAACAAGTCATTGCGTTTAGGCATCGAACAGTTTTGAAATAGGGACAGTCTTTCTCGCAATGTTTTCCGCTAGGGAAATTGATGACAAACCTTTCATTCTTTCTTAGTGTTTTGGCATAATAGTCTTTGAAACTATTCTTTGCTTTTAACATTTCCAACGTGCAATATGGTTCGTCTTTTATGGCGCTATTTACCATATTGAAACATACAACATTGAGTCTGTTTAAATCCGTAACGATCAGGCCATTTTCTGTTCGGAAGCCTTTCAAGTCTTCTTCCGATTCAAGATTGATTTCTACAATGGGTACGCCAGAAGCTATTTTATCCTCTGTGGAAATATGTGTCACAGCAATTTCCACATACAATTTATCACCATTAGCGTTTGAAAGCAAAATATCTGGTGTCAATCCAGTTGTTGAATCGTATTTTTCAACTTCAATACTTGTAAATTTTTCAATTAAATCAAGTTTTCTATTTTCAAATTGTCCATAACACTTTTCACTCTTACAGTATTTACACTTATCCGTTCCACATTGATGTTCTACTTCGTAGTCAACCATTAAGGGGAACCCCATCATTTTATTCTTTTCAAACAGTTCCTTGAAAAGTCTTTTACCAAGTTGATGCAGATACGTTTCAAGAGAGCATTTGGATTCTGAATGTCTAAAATGCGGAAGTCTTTTCGTGACATTTACAACAGCTTCCAATTTAGAGCCGCAACCTAAGCAAGTAAACTGGTGGTTTTTGCGATATTCCACCGTGACTTCCTGGACGTGCTTTACAGAGCCGTCTTCAGATTGGGCGTATTGATAGGTTATGCTCATATTTTATCTCAGCTCGAGAAGCATCTCGATAAGGCTTACTTTTAAATATACACATATTTTATGTGGGTTTTCGTGTGATTGAACTTTTATGACGAGCATTAAAGAGCCTACTTGACAAGAATTTCATCAAAGATGTATCTTTAACAGTGTACACCGGTGAAATATTATTAAGAAATTGGTGATTGAAGGAGCAGTTCAAAATGGATTTCAAGAAATGCAGCGAAGTTTATGGTTACAAGTCCATTGCCGAAGTCGAAGAAGAAGAACTTGCGGAAAAAATAACACAAAAAGAAAACGATTGGATTGATGCAATGATTGCTAACGATATCCCCGTTGAAAAAATCGCCGTTATTTCTGGTCGCTCCAAAGAAGAAATTCTCTCAAGAAAACATTGATTGTGCTTTTTTCTAAGTGAAAAATCTAGCCCGACTAAGTCGGGTTTTCTTTTTGGCTTTCTTTCCGCTTTATTCTAAATCGCTTAAATCTTCGAGGGGCGGATTATCATAAGGTCGATAAGGCCCAGGATGTACTCGAGGAGGACTCAATATAAAGCCTACATCATACAAAATACGCTTGCGGTTAAATTCAAAGCGATCACTCTCGATTACCCTCTGCATAAACGTTGTGTAATCTTCAATAACCTTGTAAACCTTGTCGAAAGTCGAGCGAAATGCTTTACGCTTGCTTTCCACACGCGGCGTCGGTAACTGGTTTGCAAGATCCAAGGCAAAAACTTGGACGGAGTCGAGCTGGCTCTGCATTGCATCATAAGCCAGACGAGCGCTATCACGAGAAGCTACGGACACAAACGGCTGTTCCGTGAGCTTTTCAGTCTGAATCAAGGCGTCGAAAGCGTTCTTGTAATCTTTCTTCATGAAGTAGCAGTAACCGATTATGAGGTAAGCTTCGGACACGATGAAGGATTCCGGAAGGTTGTTGATAATCCACTTGGCATATTTGATTGCTTCATCTATCTTGTAAACCTTAAGAAATGCCCATGCGATACCGAGCATAGCTTCGTCGAACACCGGAGAATCCTTCTGCACCAGGCCATACATCCGAGCGGCGGCTACGATGTCCGGCTTTTCACCAGAGAAGTAGATGTGTCCGAGCTTGACCTTGGCTGCATTTTGGATGTCGCGTTCGGACTTGTTGGAAACCGGCTGTTCCATAATAGCGCGGAAGCAGTTTTCGGCTTCGTCGAACTTGTAGAGACGGCTGTAAGCGATACCCATGGTGTAACGGGCGTAGAGGTAGTTGGCGTTACCCGGATGGATTGTGGCGAGCAGGTCGATCGCTTCCTGATAGAGGCCCTGTTCGAACTTGATTTGGCTGGCAACGTAGTCAGCGTCGGCCTTCGCGTCACTTTTGCCGAACTTCTGGGCGAAAATCTGGTACTTGTTCAAAGCTTCCGTGTACTTGCCTTCCTTATAGTCCATGTTCATCAACTGAAAGTGATACTTGGCGAGTAGGTTACTCTGCGGATAGCGCTTGATGGCATCTCGGTAAATTTCCCTAGCCGCCTTGTGCATACGGAGGTTTTCAAAGGACTTTGCCTCGTAGAAAGCAGCCTGGTCCACCAAGTGGAATGCCGGGTACTTGGTCTGGATTTCACCGAAGGCGTATGCAGCGTCCAAAAACTGACGGTTCAAGAAAAGACGCTTAGCGGCGCGGTAGTCGTCGAGCGGACCCGTTTCAAATAATCCTGCCGAGTTCTCGTACATCCAGGTGCTACTACCATATTCGGGAGACCACTCATCCTGCTGATACTGATTCGGTGTGTCGGTGGCCTTTGCAAACAAAGAAGTGCAGGCTACGGCAAGCCCGATAGCGGCCGCCTTGACGAATCTATTACGCAACACCATATTATCTACGCTTGAAAAACTCTTCTATAAAACCCACCTCAATATACTTTATTTTGTTTGGGTGAACAAGCAGAATGCCTCATTTTTTGAAATTTGCAAAAACGCTGCGAAAAAGTGCTTTTGACTCTGATGACCAAGATTGCCTTTTGTATATATTGGTTAGATGAAATTTATTCGATCAGCCCGTTGTCCGGATTAGTCATATCGGAAGTACCGCTATTCAGGGGATATGGGCCAAGAACATCGTTGATGTGATGGTTGAAATCTCTGAAAAAGCCGACATGGAGAAAATGGCGCGCGCCTTAGAGCAAAATGGTTTTATCAAACGATCAGGCACCCGTCGCCTTGCGTAAACTTTTCACCCTCAATACGCTCCAGCATAGGCTTGTAATGCTGATTGGCAACAGAAGGTTTTTCGGCGACGAGTAGAATCATAGTTTGCGAAAAGATATAAAAACAACAACTCTTGTAAAAATGTCAAAAATACTAAGAACGCCTCAAAAGGGCTGTTCATTTGAGGAATAGTTCTAAAAGCCCCATTCGCTTCAACTATGCTGAAAACGCGAACATATTTAGCACGGTTGAAGCTTGGATGGCTTTGTATAAAAAGTTTAGGGGTTATTTCTGGGCCAAAGCTTCTGCAATCAAGTCTTCGGAAATTCCTTTAGAACGCAAAAAATCAGCCATTTTACGTCCTTTGTCTTCGGCTCCTTCTGCGCGTCCTTCAGCACGCCCTTCAGCGCGTCCTTCTGCAAGGCCTTCCGCACGAGCATGTTTCTTTTCGACATAGAGTTCGTAGTCATGGTCACACATCTTCATAGCCTCACTTACAAGAAAGTCCTTTGTAAAGATACTCAATTTGGCCTTTTCCTGCAATAGAGCGAATAGAGAAGCATCTGGAACTGTTGTTGGACTTTCCTCGTTTAGCCCGTCAATCACGCGAAGCCACTCCGCGAAGCGGCTATTATCCGCTCCGTAATCGCCCTTCAGGAACTTGGGAATTTCCACAAGCGTAACAGTCTGCTTTTTATAGAACACCTCGTTTTCCTGATTTTTGAGGCGAACCGTGTGCAAATAATTTTTCGATTCCGGGAAAGCATCGAACATCTGGAGACTGATAAGGTTCAAACTACGCAAGTGGTAGCCCTGCCCCCGGACAAGATTTGCAACCGTATGCTTTGCAGCGTAAAATACCAAGCGCTGATTAAAAGTCTCGTCTTCGATATGTTGCACTTCAAGCACAATACGGTCAAGATTCTGATCCGCTATCACAATGTCAGAAGTGATGTTCTTATTGAATGCGGCAGGAACCGCCGGATTCACAAACGTGAGGTGTTCAATGCAATCGCTCCCATAAAGATGAAGCACGGCATTGAGGAAATCAACCGCAATCGGTTCATTTTCAGGTGTTCCGAAAAGCAACTTGAAAATGGAATCATTGTAGATATAAACGTATTTGTAACGTTCATTGTACTTTGCAATGCAGGCAGAGACATCGCCTCCCTCCTTATGGGTTTCACAAATATCCTTGAGCATGTTTGCATACTGTACTTTATTCATAAACAGCCTTTGCCAATAATGGCGTGAAAAATGAATGTATAGGTTCGCAAACGAATGCCAATGAAAACGTTGAAAATGCGTAGAACACCTGCGATTGTCAACCGTGCAATACACGGTAACCGCTTGCAAACCAGTTGAGCGACTAGTTTCTTTGCAGAAACCTTGGCGGCTCGGTCAAGGCAAATCATGTAAACATAATTGCCGCAACACTCGCCTAACTTGGTTTTTACGTCTGTTTCCAGACGGTGCTCTACGTTGATCGTCAGGGGGCCAGTTTCCCCATAGGGTGTACGCTGCCTCAAATTGTTTACCAGTCTCGTAAAACAAAGGGAGGTCGACGTCAAGCAGATAGTGGAACTCCCTGCCCTGAATAGTACTGAGTCTAAAGTCGCAGTTTCAAGCTTGATTGAAGCTATGACAGAGACTATGGTACGGACGCAAACGGCGTCATTTTCTCGGAGTCGGCAGGATTGATGCAATCTACAAGAACGTAATATATAAACTTTTTAGGAAAGCTGCAATATACCCTTCGATTATTCTATTTTGTATTGAGTATGTAAAAATAAAGGAGTTCATGGCTCTAGTCGCTTGTGGCGGCGACAGCGGAACATTTGCGAATGACGGTAAGGACACTGAGCTTGCCGAAGTGTCGAGTAGTAGCAAGGTTGTCTCGTCATCTTCTTCTGTAAAGGCCGCGGTTTCCTCTTCGTCTGTTAAGACTTCCTCCTCTTCCTCTGTCATTCCCGCCTCGAGCGGGAATCTCCCTTCATCTTCTAGCAAAAAAGTTGAGTCTAGTTCTAGTCAAAAGATTGTCTCTTCTTCTTCTGTCGCTCCTGCATCGAGTTCAAGTAAAAACGTGTCTAGCAGTAGCGAGTATGTTCCTTATGACCACTATATTTGCTTGGCGTGGAACTTGAATATTGATAAGAGCGTTTACAAGCAGTTTACCGATACTCGTAATGGTCGCAGCTACTATTACTACACGGCGAAATCGCATAAGACGGGGAGAAAGGTCACCGTCATGGCTGAAAACTTGAATATCGGTGAAATGGTTCCTGGCGAAAATGACCAGAATGACGATACGAAGATTGAACGCTATTGCTACAATAACGATACCATGAATTGTGACAAATATGGTGGCTTGTACTAGTGGGCTGAAATGTGATGCTGTTGCCTAGCCGTTGCAATACAGAAAGTTGCTAAAAAAAAATCAGACGAGATTATCGAGGAATTTGTCCTGAAGGATGGCGCTTGTTTACTTGGGGTGATTACGAAATAATAAGAGATTATAATGACAAATATGGTGATGGGATAAAAGGCCTTCGCTCACAATGTTTCCATGGTAACAATGCGAGTGGATTTTCCTTGATTGGAACAGGAAGAAGAACTATAGATGGAGAATTTGATGGCCTAAATGAATCTGTTTATTGGGTGTATCCGCAAGAACATGAGTATGATGTTGCTGAGTATGCGAATGCGGCGTATGTTATGAGCAGTGTCAATGACAATACAGGTACTGCTAAAAATCGACGTGCAGAAAAATTAGGTGGACGACCAGTTCGCTGTACGAAAATAGAATAGGGTCCTTATAAATATAGGGCGGATTGCATCCGCCTTTCTTGCAACGCTAAAACTCGATAGCAGTGAACCCAAGCAAGCCGAGCTTCTCGTTTGTGTTATTGAAGAATACAAGAGCTATCCTGAAACGTGGGTTATCCCGCAGCTTGTGAAGTACATTTTTAACGGAGAAAATTGAAGAAACATCTGAAACCGTCCATGACTGGATTCAAGTCTCTCCCTTGCGAAGAAGAAATTCTTTCAAGAAAGTATTGATTGTTCAAAAATTCCGAACCGACTCCTCCATCTCGCCCCCTTGCCATTTTCCTCGAATCTTTGTATATTCATGCACATGAGAAAAACCTTGAACCTTCTACTTCTACTTAGCATCGCTACCGAAGCGAGGTTTTAGGGATTTTTCAAAGATTTTCAAACGAATTTCAACCTAAAATCGCCCGCTTCGAGAACGAAGCGGGTTCTTTTTTATGGCGAAATTCTATTTTTGGAATTGAAAAATTAAAGGAACTTTGCGGTCTTGAAGCCGGCAAGGAGATAAAAAATGACTGAAACGAGAAAACCATTCTTCTATGACGTAACACTGCGTGATGGTAACCAGGCGCTCCCGAAGCCCTGGAACAATGCCCAGAAAAAAGATGTTTATCTGTTGCTCTTGAAGCTCGGTGTGCAAGGTGCCGAAGTCGGTTTCCCGGCCTCTAGCGAAATGGATTTTGAATCGGTCATGGAACTTGCAAAACTC
The DNA here is from genome assembly GCF_002394865.1 of Fibrobacter sp. UBA4297. Taxonomy (NCBI): domain Bacteria; kingdom Pseudomonadati; phylum Fibrobacterota; class Fibrobacteria; order Fibrobacterales; family Fibrobacteraceae; genus Fibrobacter; species Fibrobacter sp. UBA4297. The sequence goes on from NZ_DGUZ01000001.1 coordinate 216,809, forward strand.
ACCGCGCAGATGGCGGCAGAAGGCGATGAAACGGCAAAGAACGTCGTGGTTTCCGGCCTTGCTCGCTGCATCGAAAGTGATATCCAGCGCTGCTGGGAAGCGGTCCAGTACGCTCCGCACCCGCGCATCCACACGTTCCTCGCCACAAGCCCCCTCTCCATGGAAAACGTCCTGCACATGACTCCCGAACAGGTCAAGGAAAAGGCTGTGAAGTGTGTCAAGCTGGCAAAGTCGCTTGTTGGAGACAAGGGCGATGTGGAATTCAGTGCCGAGCATTTTGGCGACTGCCTCGAAAACATGGATTTTGTGATTGACGTTCTGAAGGCTGTTGTCGAAGCCGGTGCGACGACGATTAACCTGCCGAATACGGTGGAACGCTACCGCCCGAAGCTCTATGTTGATCAGGTCAAGCAAGTCTACGAAGCTCTGCCCAAGAACATCACGATTTCTGTGCACTGCCATAATGACCTCGGCATGGCGACTGCAGCAACCGTCGAAAGTTTCTTTGTCGGTGCAACCCAGCTGGAAGTCGCCTTGAACGGCCTCGGTGAACGTTGCGGTAACACGAACTTCTACGAAGTGGCGATTGGCCTGCACAATTCCGGTGTCGAAACGGGACTGCATCTCGAACGCATTTACGAAACTGCAATTCTCGTGAGCCACTGGAGCGGCGTGCCTATATACATCCGCGCTCCGTTGATCGGTACTGAAGCTATCGTCCATCGCAGCGGCATCCATCAGGATGGCGCTTCCAAGACAAAGGACATGAAGAAGGGGGCGTATCGTCCGATTGATTACTCCATCATTGGTCGTCACCAGAACGATGCCCTCAGCTTCACAAGCCAGAGTGGTCGCACCGCCGTGTACGAAATCATTACAAAGTTCGGCTACAAGATGACTTTGCAAGAGGCGTCTGTGTTGCAACCGGTGCTCAAGCAACTGAGCGAAAAGGAAGGCGAACTCAGTGCCGAACGCGTGCTCGACGTGTTCCGCGAACAGTTCGTCAACGTGAACGGTCGCCTGGTGTTCAACAACATCGAAGTTATCCCGGACGAAAACCGCTTCATTTTCCACTTCAAGAAGGATGGTGAAGCGCTTGTGAAGTCCGTGACGGCCGAAGGTCCGATCGAAGCAGCCCTCATGCTCATGCGTGAAATCGGCATGCCGGTCGAACTCGTGAAGTATCGCCAGCTCGTCGTTCCTGAAAAGGATACGCTGTGGGCTGGTCGTGGGTTAAGCCGCATTGTCTTGAAGGCTAACGGCGAAGAAGTTGAAGGTCGCGGTGTCTCGAGCGATACGCTCAAGGCGAACATGCGCGCTCTCTTCGGCGGCGTGAACTTGCTGTATAAGAAGTAAACAAGGAAATGTCATTCCCACCGGAGCCTGTGCTGAGCGCAGTCGAAGTAAGCGGGAAACGCCTTCTTGAAAAACGGAGAAAATATGTTAGAACAACTGAAACGCCCATTCAAAAAAGTTTATGGCAAGGTGCACTCGAATGTAGACCGTTTTGTCGGACCCGTCAAGGATTCGGCGTCAAAGTTGTTCGCTCTGATTCCCGGATTCAAATCTTTTGCCGGTTCCGAAGACTTGGCTAATGCAAACGATGCTGACGGCGCCGTGGATGGCGAAAACGGCAAGGTTGCAAAGCTTGGCATTCGCGCAAAGCTCAAAAGCTTCAAGCAGTCGCTTAAGGGGCTTAGCGATGTTCAAAAGCTTATTCTCCTTACGATTGCCGTTGTTCTCCCGGCAGGAATCTTGATTGCGGTCGGGCTTGCAAGTTTCTTGAAACGCCGTAAGAATAAAACTTAAGTCGGTACGCTGCTATTCTTGATTTAAAAGGTCGATGCATTATTCTGTGCGTCGACTTTTTGTTTTCTAAATTTCTACTAACCAAAATTGCCTTATACCTCAAAGCGCCATAGGCGCGGCCTCATACCTCAGAATCTCTATGCTATCATCTCGACTTCCCAAAGATTTGTCTCCATCGCCGTTCTTTGCTGAACTGGAACGTGCGAAAGCCGATGTTTTGTCGGAGTGCGCGAATCCAGATGCGCTTTCGTTTATCGACATGACCGTTTCTTCGCCAGTGAAGGCTGGCTTGCCGGTGGATTTGGATGATGCGGTCGATGAAGGTCGTAAAGCTTTTGTCAACTGGAGTCCTGATGCGTCGGGTTGGAAGTCGGCTCGTGAGGCGGTGGTGGAATATTACCGTGAACGCGGTGGTAACTTTACGGCAGGGCAGATTATCCTTACCGCAAGTACGAGCGAAGCTTATTCTGTGCTTTTCAAGACGTTCTGCGATCCGGGCGATGTGATTTTGACGCCGATGCCGGGCTACCCTTTGCTCGATACGCTTGCGCAACTTGAGCATTTGGAATGCGCACCGTACTTTTTGAAGTTGAAACGTGAGCGGTTCGACAAGCTCACCGACCTTAAAAAGGTCACTGAGCGGCGCTCTGCGCCAGCCGAAGTGAACGCGTTCCGTTTTGTTCTGGATTCCGACAGCTTGCTTGCTGCGCCGGAGCGTGCAAAGATTTTGTTGCTCGTTTCGCCGCACAATCCGACAGGTCATTGCATCTCCCGCGAGGAATGGAATGCAGCGGTCCGCTTTTGCGAAGAGAACAACATGGTTCTCGTCGTCGACGAAGTCTTCGGCGATTACGCTTTCTCGGATAAAGTCTCCCGCACTTGGCAATATGTTTTTGGCGAGAGGGAGAATGTCATCCTCGACCCTGGAGTGCCTAGCGCGATAGGGGAGGGGATCTGGGATGCAGGTGGAGGCGACTTTATCAACCTTCCCGAAAACGGTCCGAAGTGCCCAATCTTTTGGCTGAATGGTCTCAGCAAAGCCGTTGGCTCGCCGCAGCTAAAGCTCGGCTGGATGGCGTTTTACGCCCCGCGCGAAAATTTCGAAGAAATTCGCGCGGCTCTCGAATTCGTCGAGGATGCCTATTTGAGTGTATCGGCACCCGCGCAGGCCCTCGGCATTTCGCTTTTGCCCAAAGCCGCCGCTTACGAATCTAAAGTCCTTGACCGCTTACAGCAGAATTGGCAAACGCTTCGCGAAGCGTTCCCGTCCAAGTATTGCCCTGAGGTTCTCGGTGGCTGGTATGCCGTTGTGCGTCTTGGCGAAGACGATGAAGAACTCACGCTTCGCTTGCTTCGCGAAAAACATGTGCTTGTGCAGCCGGGCTTCTTCTTTGATTTTGATGAAGATGGTTGGGTGGTCATGAGCTTGTTGCAAGAACCCGCACTGTTTAAAGAAGCGATTGATCGCATTATAAAGTAAAAGCCGAATTAGTTCAAAAAATGAGATGCCCGCTCAAGGCGGGCATGACATTTTCTACTAGTAACTATTGACTAATAACTAGTAACTGCGGCGAAGCCGCTTTAGTAATTATTCACCTTGAATGTCTTCATCGCGTTCTTGGATGTAACCTTGATAATTTGTATGCCCTTGTTCTTGAGGCTTACATTCAGGCTCGCACCTTCGCTTGTGTATGTTTCTTCGAGCTTGCCGTTCAGGCCAATCACTTGTACTTGGAACGGAATGTGCTTTGCACTGCTGATTGTAATCGAAGACTGAGCGCGGAGAACACTGAACGTATTTGCATTCACGTTTCTTAAACCATTGATGCTTTCCTTGTCGCTTGAATCCGGCTTTTCTTCCGGAACTTCAATATCGCTTGCTACCTTTTCCACCGGGGCTTTCTTGCTCAAGATGTAGCCGAGCGCGCCAACGAGCGGGGCGTTCAAGTCTAGACAGACTTCGTTTACTTGCCAGTCGGCTGTAGATCCGTTGTGGCTTCCGCTTGTGAAGTCGCCTGCGATCATGCCTCCAAGGAGTTTGTTCTTTTCGGGCGGGTTGCCGGCACTGTTCACATCGCGACCTGCATCTTCGTTGCCGTAGTAACCGCGGTGGTGCGGCCTGTGCGGGGCCTTGGCGCCATTGCGGTCAAAGCCGACAACGTAAGACTTCTTGTTGCTGTTATCGCCGAGAAGGTAGGCGACGTTCTTTTCGATGGCTTCGTCGTAAGAATCATCCTTGGCGAATTTGGAGAATAGGGCGTAGAGGAATGCTCCACCAGACGGTGTACGCGTAGAGAACTTGCCCGGACCGCCTGTTTCCTTGTTGTAAATGCCCTTGCTATCGACCTGATCTGTGTACATCTTGTCGAGGTAGTTCTGCACGCCGGCGTAGTCGCCAAGCGGGTTGAAACCAAAGACAAATTCACCGAGAATGTAAGAGAGCGGACTTGCGTCAGAATAGCTAAAGCGTGTAAAGCTGTTCTTGTCGAAGTCAATCATGTCCCAGAACTTTTGTGCTTCTTTTTTGTAAGATTCATCCTTAGTCGTGCGGTAGAGTTCGGTTGCCGCAAGGAACGGACCGTCTTCCCAAATGCCATTCCACCAGCTGCTTTCATAGAACCCCTGGGAATTTGTCACTCCCTTGTGCTTTTTGGCGTAGGCAAAAGCGGTCTTCGCGGCTTTCAAATACTTTTCACGGGCGCTTTCAACGGGGTCGATACGGGCCATCACGGCAAGCATTGCTGCTGCCATGCCCGGTGTGTAACCGTCATTTGCGTTACCCGTAATTTGGCGCGGTTCACCTCCATCGCCGGTTCCGAGCTTGCTCATGGCGCCAGCGGTCACCCATTTCATGTGGTCCTGGTTGCCGTTGCCTTTAACGGTCACAAAATTGTTTTCGTCGATTGCGGCCTTGACCCAGAAATCGGCTTCGTAGCGGAGTTCTTCCAAAAGGTCGCGAATATCGTTTGGCTTGCCGCCCTTGCGGCTGTAATCCTTGCTGACCTTGTAGTCGGTGTAGTCGCCGGTGTACAGGTCGTAAAAGCCTGTCGTAAATTCGGCAAAGCTAAGTGCTAAAACGTAAGAGGCGTAACCTTGGGACTGACCGTACATCACGTGGTCGCCGCAGTCGAACCAACCGCCGCTCACGTCCTTGCCGTTATAGCTGTCTCTCAAAAAACTGGTCGGGTTATTCGTGCCGTCCAAAATCCAGTTCGGGCCTTGACCAGAACGTTGGGCACCCAAAAAGCGAGTGGTTATCCAGGCTGCTTCAACGTAATCATCGTCGCTCAAGGCAGCCTGTGCGTCTGTGAATGCTAGGCCAAAAACAGCAAGGCCTGCTAAAAAGGTCTTTTTTAACATTGTCATCCTCTAAGGTTTCCCATCCACACTATAGCGTCCACAATATAAAATTTTATGGGAAATTTTCACGCAAAATAAAATTCACCTTTGCGAAATGTTCCCAATGGTGTCGTTTATGTAATTTTTTCAATGCAATAAAAATATATGTTGCGAAAAATTGACAAACGTTTTATATTAATCCTTGGTGTGGGGCTAGTTTTAGCCCTTTTTGTGGTGGGATGTTTTTATGAAACACGTCGTTTCTGTTTTTGCATGTGCTGGTCTTTTTGTTGCGGCCAACGCACAAGTTTCTCTTCAGACAGCTTCAGGTGCTTTAGAATCGGCCTATGCCGAATGGGCATCTGATGGTTCCGATAGCTACAACGTCTATTATTCGGGCGCAGGTGTGAACGATGTTAAGGTGGATGCTCCGCTTATCCGCAAATATGGTTCCAAGTACCGTGTCGATGTGGTCGGCCTCAAGGCGGGCAGCTACACGCTCAAGGTGGCGTCTGTAAAAGGCGGCAAGGAAACCGCTTCGACGACTTCTAAGTCGCTGACGGTCAAGGCTCATGACCGCGCGGGTTTTGCTTTTAGCAACGGGCATGTTCCGGGCGCTTATAACGCAGATGGCACGCTCAAGGACGGTGCTGTTGTCCTCTACATCTCGGAATCGACTAAGAATACGGTCAAGCTCAATGTGGTAACGAGCAACAAGGGGACCGTTACGGAATGTGTCGGGCTCCAGAATATCTTGACAGGCTTCAAGAAAGGCTTTGATAAGCGTCCGCTTGCTATTCGTCTTATTGGCAATGTGACGGACCCGGAAGTGACCGACAAGGGCGATATCACCATCGATATGGGCAAAAAAGAAGGCCTTTCGATGACTGTTGAAGGTATCGGCAATGATGCTACGGCGAACGGCTGGGGATTTCGTGTCAAAGGAACCCAGGACTTGGAAATCCGAAATATCGGCATTATGAATGTTGATTCTGACGAAGGCGACAATATCACGCTACAGCAGGATAACCAGTATGTCTGGGTGCACAACAACGACTTTTTTTACGGCCATGCGGGTAGTGACAAGGATCAGGCTAAGGGCGACGGTGCCTTGGATTGCAAGCTTTCTACTTATGTGACGTTCAGCTACAACCACTTCTGGGATAATGGCAAGTCAAACTTGTTAGGTCTCAAGGAAGGTTCGAGCGATGGTTACTACATCACTTATCACCACAACTGGTATGACCATTCTGATAGCCGTCATCCGCGTGTGCGTTATTACAATGCCCACGTTTACAACAACTACTACGATGGCAATGCCAAGTATGGCGCAGGCTCTACGCTTGGTTCGTCCGTGTTCATGGAAGCAAACTACTTCCGTAACTGCAAATATCCGATGATGACCTCGTTGCAGGGGACCGACGTCTATGCGAGTGCGACTAAGCGCGATCCGACGAACAACGGCACGTTCAGCAAGGAAACGGGCGGAACCATCAAGGCTTACAACAATTACATGGAAGGCTCCTACACGTTCATTCCGTATGGTGCTAGCAAATACATTTTGAAGGGTAAAGAAACTGCAATTGGTGATATTGATTCCAAGATTGATTTTGACGCCTATGTGGTGACCTCGCGTGATGCCCTGGTGCCGTCTAGCGTGAAGTCTTACGAGGGTGCAAATACTTACAGCAACTTCGATACGGACAAGTCCATCATGTACAGCTACACGGTGGATTCTCCGGAGCAGGCCGTGGCGAACGTGCGCGCTTATGCAGGCCGCTTGCAGGGGGGCGATTTCAAGTGGGCGTTCGACAACTCGGTTGACGATGCTTCTTCGGATGTGAACCAGAAACTCAAGGATGCCCTGATGGCGTACAAGGGCGGTAACGGCGAAGTGATGGAATATTCTTCTTCGTCCAGCGTTGCGCCGCAGTCCTCTTCTTCTGACATCCAGAGTTCTTCCTCCAGCGTCATCCTGAGTTCATCGAGCGAAGGATCCAGTGAAAGTTCCTCTAGCGTCATTCCGGACCCCGATCCGGAATCCTCAAGCTCTTCGGAATCGCCGAAGTCTAGTTCCAGCAGCGAAAAGGTCGAAAGTTCAAGTTCAGAAGGGACGATCGGTCTCGCAAATGTGATGCCGGCGGTGTCTCGCAAAATCTTCTACGATTCCCGTTCTGCACACCTTGTCATCGGAACTTCCGACGTTTCCCGTTTGGATATTGTCGGTATCGATGGCCGCCGTGTCCATCTTGCTAGCCTCAAGATCGTAGGCGATGCTCGCGTGCTTGATCTGAGCACTCTCCGTGCTGGCGTCTATATCGTACGCTTCAAGACGCTTCTCGGCTTGCGGACCATGAAGTTCGTGAAAAACTAGTTATTGGTCATTGGTTGTTAGTCATTAGTCTTTGGTTGAAAGATCTTTTGGGGGCTTTAAAAACTATAGACCATTGACTGATGACTACTGACTTTAGTAAACATTTTTAATCAAAATGGCGTTTTTTGAGCGTTTTCGCATGTTTCTAAATTAATTACAACTATAGTAATCCCATATTATATATCTTTCGCTTGGGATTTGTGATTGCGGAGATTGGGTGAACCCAAAAGGATGTTTATGAAAAAAGTCTTCGCATTATTGACGTGCGCTGCCGTGACTTCTGCCATGGCAGTGACCGCTAGCCGTGTTGGCCCTGTGAGCACGTACGGTGAACTCGTCGCAAACGGTGGCAAGCTTTCTGGTTCTTGCCCGGAATACTCTCAAAAGGCTGTTCAGGTCAAGGGTATGAGCCTCTTCTGGAGCTCGGGCAACACCTATTCTACCGACTTCTACTCCGAAAAAGGTATCAACCGCCTGGTTGACGACATGGGTATCGAAGTTGTGCGCTTTGCTCTCGGTGCGGCTGACGAAAAGTTCAATAGCTCGGGTCGTTCTTACACGACGGGTGGCGAAGGCTTCCAGAAGGCTTTGCTCAAGTCCGTAGTGAATGCTGCTGTCGATAAGGACATTTACGTCATCATTGACTGGCACATCGAATCTTCTGATGGCTTTACTAACGATGCTGTCAAGTTCTTCGAATATGCAGCCAAGGAATACGGCAAGTACAACAACGTGATTTTCGAAATCTGGAACGAACCGACCGGTAGCATGGATGCCGTGAAGCAGCATGCCGATCAGGTGATTCCGGTTATCCGTAAGTATTCCGACAACCTCATCCTCGTGGGTAGCCCGGGATGGTCCAGCCAGCCGAATGCTTGCGCTTCCGCAGGCATCAACGACAAGAACTATGGTTGTACGCTCCATTTCTATGCTGCAACTCACTATATGGGCGATGGCGGTTACAACAAGGCTGCAGAAACGGCTATGGCTGCAGGCGTGCCTGTGTTTGCTACCGAATGGGGTACCGTCAATGCTAACGGTGATGGCCAGCCGGATGAAGGCTCCAGCAACAAGTGGGTAGAATGGATGGCTCAGAAGGGCGTGTCCTGGACGAACTGGAACGCTTCTGCTATGAACGAAACTTCTGCTGCATTTGCTAATGCCGTGTTCGAAAACGGTTTCACCTACACCAATTCTGGTAAGTACGTCAAGAGCAAGCTCGGTGGCGCATCTTATAAGGATTGCGGCCTCCAGAATGGTGATGCCGAAGAAGAATCCGGCTTCTCTACGGGCGTTGCAAACGGTACATCGACTTCTATCCTAGATGACATGGAAGATGGCGACCGTTATGGTTACCTCGGTGGTGCTTGGGCTGCTGTCGAAGACCAGGAAAATGGTGGTGCAAGCTCTATTTCTAACGAAAAGATTGAAGATGACTTTGGCAATACGACCTATAAGGTTGTCTATCCGGTCAGCGGCGACAACAAGAATACCTCCAAGTATGTTGCTGCCCTTAAGGATGTCAAGATCGGTAAGGGTTCCCTTAGTTATGGTCCGTACATCAAGATGTTCCTCACGCTTTTGAAGGAACCGGCAAAGGATTCCCCGAAGGCTTATGCAGACTTCGCCAAGTGCAAGACCATCAAGTACAAGTACAAGGGAGCTAGCCACAACTTCGCAATTGAAACGACCGATGTTACCGACTACAACTATCACCGCGTGAACAAGGACGCTTCTGAAGGTTGGAAGGAAGTCGAAATTACGACGGACATGTTGAAGCAGGAAACATGGGGTGACGATTCTCGCTCCAAGCCGATCAAGATGGAAAACGCAACTCGTCTTTCTTGGGAAATCAAGGGCCTCGAAAAGGTTCCGGACGAAATGAACCAGCCCAAGTATCCGTACCTCTATGTGGATGACGTGAAGTGCGACGGTCTTTCCTTCACTGCTGTTAGCGGTAGTGCTAGCGAAACTCCGAAGTCTTCTTCTAGTGCTGCAGTTGGTCAGAGCTCTTCTTCTGTTGTTGCTGGTTCTTCTAGCAGCGCAAAGGCAACTTCTTCTTCTAGCGCCGTTATCCTCCCGCCGGCATCTTCTGCAACAGGTAAGACTGTTGTCGATATCGACGACGTTGAAGATCTTGATGAAGTTCTCAAGACTACGGGTACCTGGTATGCTTACACGGATAAGGAACCGGGTGGAAAGTCCTCTATTTCTAACGTCTATGATCAGAAACTTGGTGGTTATGTGGTCGCTTTCCCGGGTACTGAAGATCCGACGAATGGCACTAAGGGCTTTGTGGGCTTGAAGGACATCAATTGGGATCAGGGAACCTATACGGAAGCTCCGTTTGTTGCACTCGGCCTCAATACCAATGCCGATACCTCCAAGGGGATTGACTTGAGCAAGTGCGGTGCTATCAGCTATCGTTACAAGGGTTCCGCTCATACCTTCAAGGTTCAGGATGGTTCCGTGACGGACTATGCTTACCACGAATATCCGCTCGATGATTCCCAGGTCTGGAAGACGATGACGATTCTTATTGATGATATCGCTCAGCCGAACTGGACTCAAGATCCTAAGGACCTCAACTGGGGTGCTATCAAGAAGATGGCTTGGGAAGTTGTTGGCTACAAGGGCATTGTCTATCAGCCGGCTATCAACTACCTCTATGTGGACGACCTCAAGTGCGTCGAAGTCCCGAAGGTTGGCTTCAAGACTGTTGCTCGCGCAGCTAGCGGCATCAAGGTTGGCGTGAAGGGCGATATGCTCAACGTGAACTTCAACAAGGCTGGCACAGCACGTATCCAGGTGTTCGACATGATGGGGCACGTTGTTGACAGCCGTATCGCTAACGTCTCTGCCGGCGCAAACCAGTTCTCTCTCAAGAACATGGCTAACGGCAACTACGTTGTGCGTGTGATGATGAACGGTGCAGCAAAGACTGCTCGTATCTTCATCAAGTAAAGACTGATGCGTTCCTTCGCGGAGCGCTTAAGTAACCATCAAAAATGCCCCGGACGAATGTCCGGGGTATTTTGTTATGCTGAAAAAAAAGAAATTTTGAAAAAATGCCGGATTTTACGTCAAAAATAACGGAATTTCGTTGTTTTTGACGTAATTTTTCTACGTTGTTTGTGTGTTTTTTATGGGTTTTGAGCCTTTCTTTCATTTTTTAGAACTAAATCTGAAAAAAATGTTCTTTTGAAGACAAAAAAGAACAGAAAAATCTAGAAAAAATGTTGCTTTATCTGTATTTTCTGTTTCTTTATATGAATTTTTACGTCAAAAAATCGCATATTTTGACTTTTTTGACGTAAAAATCGCCTAAAAATCAAAATTTGAATTTCGCACAGCTTTATTGCAAATCGCGCTGTAACACTTCTCACTTTGCCTTGGCCCACGGTTCGATGCCTTACTTATCGCAAGGCATCTATGACAAAGGAGGGCTTTCGCCCTCCCTGAAAAGACTGAATCCGCTAGAATCATTTGAAAATGTGGTAGGCGGATTCTCTTGCGTGCATGCCTAGTTGATACTAGGCATTTCTGCTCACAAACCTACCTTTTCCAATTGCAAATAACTATTCTAGATTGCGCTGTAACACTTCACACTTTGCTTTTGCCCACTCTTCAAACGTATCGTCGGCGAGGTGGTCCTTCGCCTCTTGCATGAGGTGCAGGTAGAAGTGTAGATTGTGGATGCTGGCGAGCGTGTAGCCGAGCGATTCGCCGGCGTGGTGCAAGTGGCGCAGGTAAGCACGGCTGAAGTTGCGGCAGCAGTAGCAGTCGCAATTCGGGTCGACTGGCTTGTCGTATTCTTCGGCGTGGCGGGCTGCCTTGTAGCGGAGCACGCCTTCGCTGGTGAACAGCATGCCGTTACGGGCGTTGCGCGTGGGCATCACGCAGTCGAACATGTCAACACCGCGGCCAATCAATTCCAGCAAGTTCCACGGCGTTCCAACGCCCATCACATAGCGCGGATGGTCTGCCGGCAAGTAGTCCGTGCAGAAATCTGCAATCTCGTACATCGTTTCGGTCGGTTCGCCGACGGAAAGTCCACCCATGGCGTAGCCATCGGGGCCGAGTTCTGCGATGCGTTCAATCGCCTGCTTGCGCAAATGCGTGTGCATGCCGCCTTGTATAATTCCAAAGAACTGTTGATCGTAACCGTGAATCGGCGGGTGTTCCTTGAGCCATTCCATCGCTTCGGCGGTCCAGCGAAGCGTGTAGTTTAAGCTGTGTTCCGCTTCCTTGACCGTGCTCGGGTACGGCGTGCATTCGTCGAGCGCCATGATGATGTCAGCGCCAATTTCGCGTTGGGCGTTCATCACGCTTGCCGGGCTAAAAAAGTGCTTAGAACCGTCCAAAATGCTCCTGAATTCCACGCCTTCGGGCTTGATCTTGCGAAGGTCTTTCAAACTCCACACCTGGAATCCACCGCTATCAGTAAGCACCGGGCCGTTCCAGCTCATGAACTTATGGATGCCACCGGCGGCCGCAATTTTTGGCGTTGTGGGGCGCAAGTACAAGTGGTACGTGTTGGCGAGGATAATCTGTGCCTTGATGTCTTCTTTTAGCTGTGCGGGCGTTACGGCCTTTACGGTCGCTTCGGTACCCACCGGCATAAAAATCGGCGTTTGGATGTCGCCGTGGTCGGTGTGCAAAACCCCTAGACGGGCCTTGGATTTCTTCGACGTCTTTTTCAGTTCAAAACGGTTCATGTTTGCAAATGTAGAATTTTATGAAATGGATGTGAAGACATTTTTTTCGCTCTGTCACCCCGGCCTCTGTGCCGGGGTCGGCATTTTATTTGTCATTCCCGCCTACCTGTCCTCGCGCCTGTCCTCGCGCCTGTCCTCGCTTGACGGGGATGACGGGGACGAGCGGTCGGACAGCACTTGGCAACTTGTTGCCTTAGTGCACATGGCCACCTTTAGGTGGGAATCTCCCTTCGTGCAAAAATGAAAAAAGACTCGATTTTCATCGAGTCTTTTTCTGCGGTCGGACAGACTTGAACTGTCATGAGATTGCTCCCACTAGCACCTCAAGCTAGCGTGTCTACCAATTCCACCACGACCGCGTGGTCCTTAGCGGAACGAACACAAAGATAGTATAATTTTTTGATTTTGGAAACTCTTGTTACAAAAATAATTGAATTTTTTTTGACGATGTCACCCCGGATTTATTCCGGGGTCGGCGTACGCATTTTTAGTTGCGTTTTAAACTAAATAAAAAAGACCCGATTTTTCATCGAGTCTTTTTCTGCGGTCGGACAGACTTGAACTGTCATGAGATTGCTCCCACTAGCACCTCAAGCTAGCGTGTCTACCAATTCCACCACGACCGCGTGGTCCTTAGCGGAACGGCACAAATTTAGTTTAAATGTTTGAACTTGTAAAGGGAAATGCGCACATTTTTATCATTTTTTTGCTCAATGGGGTGGGGCTAAGTGCCTCCGAGCGGGCGGACAGCACTTAGAGCTTTGCTCTCTAGTGCGCATGGCCACCTTTAGGTGGGAATCTCCTATTCCTAAACCTCTGCAACGAGCTTGTCAAACACTTGTCCGCGGACTTTGTAGTTCTTGAACAGCCCAAAGCTTGCGCATGCGGGGCTCATGATGACCGTTCCGCCTTCACCAATGTTCAAACTGTCGGCAAAAGCTTCTTCGAGTGTGGGGAAGATGGCTGTCTTGACTCCTGCTTCGTCCACGCCTGCCTTTTTCAAATCAGCGAGCATGCGCTCGGCGGTCGCGCCGATCAGCGCAACGCGCTTCAGGTTCGGGCGCTGCTTTACGAGAATTTCAGAAAGTTCCGTGAAGTCGGCGTTTTTTTCGGAACCGCCGAGGATCAGCGCAAACGGACGCTTCATGCTGCCTGTAGCTGCAATAGTTGCATCCGGACGGGTAGCGTAGCTGTCGTTGTAAAATTCAATGCCGTTCTTTTCGCCTTTGAATTCCATACGGAACGGGAGCGTCTCGTAACTCTTGAGCGCTTCGAAAGCATCGGCGACTTTAATGCCCAATGCTTTACAGGCGAGCGTTGCTGCTGCCATGTTTTCGAGCTGATAGATGCCGCGAACTTTGCAATCGACGAGGTACAATGTAACGCCGTCAATCGTGAGTGTAGCACCGTCAATCACGGCATCGCCGTCGCCAGCACTGGGGCCATCGGCGAGGCTGACTGCATACTTTGTCTTGGCTGGACTTTCGCTTGCGATCTTTGCAGTCGGTTCCGCGTCTTTCAGATAAACGCATGCGCTGTCACGCTTTTGCCAGCGCACCAAATTTGCCTTGGCGTCGCGGTATTCTTCAACGCTTTTGTGCCAGTCCAAATGTTCCGTTGACACGCGCAACACGACGCCTACATCTGGCGATACAGATAAAGTCATTAACTGGAAACTTGAAAGTTCCAAGATGCTGATGCGGTCCGGAGTCTCGTCTTCGAGCAAGTCCAAAGCCGGTACGCCAAAATTTCCACCAATCGCATTTGACTTACCGCATTTGTCCAAAATGTGGCTGATCATGCTCACGGTAGAGCCCTTGCCGAGCGTTCCCGTGACACCCACTGTGGCTTTTGATTGAGTTTGTTCCAAAAACAGTTGGATCTGGCTCGTCATGAGCCCGCCGTTCATCTGGAAATGGAACAATTCTTGACTCATCGGATAAACGCCGGCTGAACGCACGACCGTCACGCAATCCTTGAGCCCGTCCAAATAGTTTTCGCCACTGCTTACCTTGACATTCACGCCTGCGGGCACTTCCGGGAGTGTCACCGGATTCTTGTCCATCACGACAATGTCCTTGACGCCTTCGCGGAAAAGGTAACGCAACGTGCTCTGGCCTTCAACGCCAAAACCTAAAATTCCAACTGGAGAAACAAGTGTATTCTGCATAAAAATCCTCTTAGTAGCTAGCCCTTAGTCTTTAGTCAATAGCTTCTTGTATTGCAACTGTGCCAATAACTAAAGACCGACGACTAATAACCATTAACCAATAACTACAGACTAAAATTTAGCAACCCTTACCAAATGTGGGCGCTCAGATAATCAAAAACAAAAAAATCCGCTCTCTTTCGAGGGCGGACTTCTGAATGCGGTTTGACCGACTTGAAACCAAGTCAATCTAAACTTTTACTTTGCAGCTTTCTTCTTGCCTTTCTTAGCTTTCGGAGCTTCTGCCGGAGCTGCAGCTTCAGGAGCCGGAGCGGCTTCAGCCTTTACTTCGGCAGCAGGTGCGGCCGGAGCATCAGCCTTGACTTCAGCGGCAGCCGGTGCAGCTGGTGCTGCTTCAGCCGGAGCGTTGAACGTTGCCGGAAGGACCGGAATTTCCTGAGCCTGTTCGGCTGCGTTTTCACGAGTTGCCTTCTGCATGGCAGATTCTTCAACAGTCTGATCCTGCTTAGCCGTGATGAGGCCAAGAGCGAAAACCACGATGAAGAAAATCACAGCAACGACACGAGTCAGCTTCTGGATGAAGGTCGCTGCGCCGGCGGTAGAAAATGCAGATTGCGAAGTCATGCCACCGAGACCTGCCAAACCGCCCATCTTGTCGTTCTGAACGAGAACAAGGAGTGCGAGGAAAAAGCAGAGAAACACGTGGAGGACGATCAATACCCAAAAGAGAGTTGTCATTTGTGACGTTCCTTTCGTTAAAAGTTACTTGGCTTCAGCAGCGTCGATGATGGCCTTGAAAGTGTCTGCCTTGAGGCCTGCACCACCAATGAGACCGCCGTCGATGTCCTTCTGAGCGAGGAGGCCCGGAGCGTTTGCACCCTTCATGGAGCCACCGTACTGGATGCGCATGCCTTCGGCAACAGCTTCGCCGTAGATTTCCTTCACGACAGAGCGGACATATGCCTGAGTTTCTTCAGCCTGTTCGTCCGTTGCGGTAACGCCAGTGCCGATTGCCCAAACCGGTTCGTATGCGAGAACGCACTTAGCAGCATCTTCAGCAGAAACGTCCTTGAATGCGCCCTTGATCTGAAGGCCGAGAACTTCCTTTAAAATACCGCCGTTACGCTGGTCGAGAGTTTCGCCAATGCAGATGATCGGCTTGAGGCCAGCTTCGAGAGTCTTCTTGACCTTGAGGTTCACGGTTTCTTCCGTTTCGTGGAAGTACTGGCGCTGTTCGGAGTGACCGATGATCACGTATTCAGCACCGATTTCCTTGACCATGTCGATGGAAACCTTACCGGTGTATGCGCCCTGGTCCTTCCAGTGGATGTCCTGGATAGCGAGCTTCACGTTCGTGCCCTTGATGACGTCTGCAACCTTAGCAGCGGCGAGGTAGGTCGGAGCGATCACGACTTCGGTCTTCTTCACGTCCTTGACGGCTTCCACGATATCCTTAGCGAGCTGAACGGATTCGCTAACGGTCTTGTTCATCTTCCAGTTACCAGCAATGATATACTGACGCATAATTAACTCCTTGAGAGGTTTAAAATTTAACGCGCGTAAATGTAGAAATTTTTTTGCGAATAGTCACTAGTCGTTAGTCATTAGTCATTAGTTATTAGAGCTTAATACTTGGATAATAGTCATTCTCGAGCAACTGAAAGTCATGTGGGAATCCGTAATTTATTCTGCTACAGCCAACTGCGGCATAGCCGCAAAAAAAATCCCCTCGGCGGTTAAACCAAGGGGTGTAGTGCTTTTTTAGTTCATAGTCATTAGTTATTGGTTGTTAGTATAACTGTTGCGGCTTTACCGCCAATATAAACTAATGACTACTGACTATTGACCAACGTC
>NZ_DGUZ01000002.1:0-44630 GCF_002394865.1 Fibrobacter sp. UBA4297
ATGTTGAACATACTTGCCTGCAAATCCAGGAAGCCTTCTTCGCTCGGACGCAAGAAATTGGAGTTTGCAAAGGTTATGCCTTCAAAAGACATGTAACCAACTTTGTTCTTAGTATCCTTACCGAGAATGCTGAAGAGCGTATTGACGCGCGGAACGACAACATTTGCGGTCGCCATGTTTTCGCCTGCGCGGGCCTTGTAATAAAGCGTACCGGTCGATTCGTCCAAGTACCATTCGCCCGGCTGGTCGATAAATTCGTAAGCATTTTCAAGGTAGTAAACCTGCTGCTTCGGCGGATTGCTCATGAAAGCAGTGCCAAGCATCGGGTATTTGCGGCGGAAAAGCTTGCTTCTTTCAGGATCCTGCGGTTCAAACTTGAAGGTATTGCCCTGCTGAGAAATCTTGTCAAGACGCAAGATGCTTTCGGCCCACGCAATCATCAAATGGATTTCGACCTTCTTCGGATTCTTCCAGTCCGTAGACTTGACATCGCTGCTGTTGAGGAGGAATGCAGAGCCTGCAGAGTCCACTTTGTTCAAGCGGAAGAAGTTATGGTCGCCGTTATCGAGCAAGTTCGGCATACGCGCGCGAATTGCCTTTTTGCCGTTCACGTACATCTGGCGGAAACGGGCATCGACACCTTCGACCTTCCAGATGTTGTTCTTTTCATCGTGAATCGTCCAGCCAGACATCGGGATACCGCCCGTAATAAGCGGAGTTTCGTTCGGATAGGCTTTATAGCGGACGTAGAAACCATCCTTACCGCCATCAGCCTCAGTAAAATTGACCGTAGACGAAAGCTGATAGGTTCCGCCACGAAGAATGACGGAGATATCGCCCGTCATGGTGCCGTTGATGGCACGCACAGCCTTCTGGGCCTGCGTAATCGTCTTGAACGGGGCCTCTTCGGTACCCTTGTTGGAATCGCTGCCATTGGGAGCGACATAGAAAGTAGCCTGATCAGCGGCGGTAGCAACAGTAACACCCAGGAAGAGTGCAGAAACTGCGGCAAGATGACCAATTGTTTTGAAGCTCATACCTAACCTCACGTTTAAAAACCAAACATAGTTTGCCCTAACAACACTTTAAAATTATTCTCGAAAATGCGTTTTTTTCATGTTTTAAGGCGAGATATTGTGGACGGTTTATCCATAGCTATGGGAGGGTGGAATATTCTTTTTTAGAGTTAGGAATTACACAAAATGCCTCGCGGAAGCGCGAGGCATTTTGAATGTGTTTGTGAGGAGAAATCTCAATGCCGCCCCGGCGCAAAGGCCGAGGAGACAACGCAAAGCGCTATTTAGCGAACGTTCACACGCTGGATTTGGTTACCCTTGACGGAGCGCACCATGTACGTGCCACGTGCATACCCAGCGTTCTTGAGCGCCTGCGGCATGCTAGCGCCATTCAAGTCCACGCGGCCAAGATGCTTACCTGTAGCGCTGAACACGTTGTAGGAATTCTCGGATTCAAACGACGTGAGACGAGTTTTTGCAAGCCCAACCTTTTCATCGCAAGTTTCTTCGCAGAACTTAATCCAGTCAATGTCCATCCAGTCGCCGGTTACCGTAAAGCGGAGGATGTGTTCGCCTTCGGTCAGCTTCACGTCAGCCTTAACTATGTTGTATTCATCGTAGTTGTCTTCGCCTTCGCTTGCAGCAGGTACCGCAATTTCTTCAGTAATATCCTTGCCATCCATGGAGAGTTTGAAGCTAGAAGTACTGTTGGCAGAAGCCACAGAAGCATTCATGGCATAAGTTCCCGTCGAAGCCACCTTCACTGTGTATTCAAGCCATTCGCCTGCCTGGTTGTAGCCAACAATGACACCGGTAGCCTTCTTGTAAAGGTCCACGCCAGTACCCGGGCGGTAATCGGAATCGCCGTGGTTTTCTGTATCGCTTTCGTTGTAAGTGGTGTTGCCCTGACCCACGCCGTTCACATCGAAATCTTCCACTTCGATCTTACCCGGAATGTCAAGAGGCTTGCCCTTGAACGGTTCGCGCGGAACCGGCTTTAAAACCAAGCGGAGCAGTGCAGAACCATGAGCCGGGAGTTCAATAGAAACACTAGAGACCGGTCCCAAATCCTTCTTTTTCCAGGCATCGCGGACTTCTACTTCGCCTTCTACGCCAATGTCTTTAAAGTTGCATTCGACGGTCTGGGTAGAATTGTTATTGTTGAGAAGCGCCACGGCGATATCGCCATTTTTCAAAGGCTTGGTCCAAACCTGCTTGCCATTCTTGTCAGAAATGCGGTGGCCCTGAACGCCCAAGGAGTCCTGGTTAATGGCAATCATGTCCTTGTTCAGGTAGAGTTCCTTAGTCTCGTTGCTCATGTTGCGCACATCGGAACTGATCATGATGGGAGCAGCCATGATGGACCACATCGTCATCTGGGAGCGCTGTTCCTCGTAAGAGAGGCCTCTGTTACCTACTTCGAGCATGTCCGGGTCATTCCAGTGACCGGGCTTTGCAATCTGCCAATACTTGTTGTTCGCATCAATAATTTCGTAGACGCCGCGGTACCACGAAGTCGAAATCCATTCGGGACCAATGTCGAAAGTGGTGCGCCAGAGGTTAGCAATTTTCGGCATCCAGTCCTTGTATTCCCACATGCAAATGCTGAACACGATGTCGCGTCCGGAATTGCGGAGAGCGTTGGACATTGCAGTGTAATCTTTTTCCTGCGTTCTCGGATCCGAGTCGCAGTTATCGTACTTCCAGTAATCCACGCCCCATTCAGCGAGCTTCTTGGCGTCCTGAACTTCGTGGCCGTTGGAACCACTTTCGCTTTGCCAGTTGCTATTGTAATGGTGGCAGGTGCGTTTGCCACGGTCGCCGTAAAGGCCGAACTTCAGGCCCTTCTTATGCACGTAATCAGCGATGGCCTTCATGCCACTCGGGAAAGTCTTCGGGTTGTTCTGGAGGTTGCCCTGGGCATCGCGCTTGGTATCCATCCAGTTATCGTCCAGATTAAGGAACACATAGCCCGCGTCTCTCAAACCGGATTCGACCATCGCGTCGGCAATTTCCTGAATCTGCTTTTCGTTGATGTTTTCGTGGAAAACGTTCCAGCTGTTCCAACCCAGCGGCGGCGTAAGCACCAAAGTGTCGGCACTAGCAAAAGCCTGCGATGCCAATCCCGCTAAAGCCAAAGAAGCTAGCACTCCAAACTTGCGACCATTTTTCTTGTTCAAACCAAACATAAGCACTCCTGTATCCTAAGTATTAATCATCCCCAAACTAAAAATACCCCCTAAAAAACAAAAAAATTAAAGGAATTACAAATGTTCCTTTGACATTTTATCCACGATGGATAAGAAGATGGATAGCAAAGCCAGCATATTGACTTTCCCGCAGATTTTTTGTATATTATTTGTAGATGACAGGGTGGCAGACCAATCCACCTAAGATAAAAAAGAAAGGTCAACCAATGACAGGGTGGCAGACCAGCCCACCTAAGATAAAAAAGAAAGGTCTAAGATGAGCCGTATTTCGTTATATATGAAATACGGCCTTTTTTATTTTAAGGAAAAAAATGAAACTGGCTCAAGCCGTCTTTCTTAAGCAATCTTTCTTTGAACGACATAAAGACCACAAGGAAATACTTACAAATAAAGCAGGCAGACCTTACCTATCTTTCATAATCGAATGTAATGGAACATTATTCGCCATTCCATTTCGAACAAATATCAAACACCCATACGCATTCATATTCAAAACTTCAAGCAGACACACAGACGAAAAGAAAGGATTGCCCGGCATCGATTTTACCAAAGCGGTAGTCATTCAGCAAATAGATATTGAATGTCAATGTACCATCGATAAAAAGGAATGGGTTGAACTCAACAAAAACTTGATGACAATCTTCACCAACTTTACCGAATACCTCAAAAAGTTTACAGCATCACTAGAAAATAGCGATTTTAGCAAGTTGCCCGTATTCAAATACTCATCGCTACAATATTTTATCGATGATGTGAAATCAGTCGTCAACTCTTTATAAAAAAAGAGCGTCCCCGAAGCCAGGGAGCGCTCTTGGTGAGAGAGAGTATTTTTTAACGGTCAACGGGCAACATGAACGAACGCGTTTTATCGCGCAAGATGTAAACGCCCTTGCCAAAGCCAGCATTTTTCATCGTTTTTTGCATGTTCGGCACATCGTTTTCGATGATTTCGACAAACCCGAGGCGTTTGCCCACAAGGTTATAGACACCAAACTTGCCGTTTGACGTTTTGAAGCGGAGAAATGACGCAATCGCGATTGTTCCCGGATCGGGTTCCGCAATTTTCTTGAGCGTGACGTTGTCGAGCGTAAGCGTGCCTGTCGAGGCGCCCGCATTAAAGCTCAAACGAGAATCCTTGTCCGTTGCCGCGGTCATCTGGAACTGGAAGGAATACTTCTTGGATTCCGTGCCGAGATCAAAATTTGCCTTTTCAGTGAGGTAGCTTGCCCACGGATCTGTATGCTGTTCCACATTCACTTCGAGCGTACGGGAAGCGCCAGCGCTTGCTTCAAAGCTCACTTCGTACCACTGGCCTTTTTCGAGACGCAAGTCATGCTGGATAAGCTGCACCTGATAATTCTGGTCGCCAACGGCGGTGATGTTGAAATTGTACTTGCCATTTTTCACGTCACCTGTTGCAGTGGCGCTGCCGTGAGTCTGCAAAGTCCAGGCGACATCTGTCGAATCGAAGCCACCGTTGAAAATGCTATCGCGGTCAGTCGGCACCTGAATTGGCGGCGGAAGCGAGGAGCCATCCAGCGAATAATTCTTGACAAAATTCCAAATTTCAACACTCGTATTGACACTGACAGCCTCGTCCATGGAATACCAGTGACCCTTGCCAGCAATCGTGAGCAAACGGACTTCGACGTTATCCTTGCACCCGCTCCAGACTTCGAGAGAAGCGGCAGAACCCGGCTTGCTCGCCGGATAAGGCTTTATAACCTTGGAACTCGAAGAGCATTTTTGCGCAGAGACCCAGCCCTTGAGGGTATTCACGGTGCTGTTGTAATTCACCACGTCATCGGAAGTGCCATGTGTATGCATAATCGGCATCGCGCGCTTGGGCGAGTTCACCCCGCCGCCACCAGAAACAGGCGCTATGGCCGCAATCATGTCGCCCATCTTGTTTGCCGCATGGTAGCTCATCATGCCGCCCATCGAGAATCCCGAAACGTACACGCGATTTTTATCAATGCCGTACTTGTTGTACATTTCATTGATAATCGCCTTGAGGAAATTGATGTCCTTGTCGCCACCGATGTCCCAGGCCTTGTTTTGGCCGTTCGGGAACACGACCACAAATCGTGCGGTATCGGCAATCGGCTCCCACTTGGCGGCGTTCTGCTGATACGGGGCATCCTGATTCATACCGTGCATCTGGATGATGAGCGGGCGGCCCTTTTCGATATTTTTCGGCGCATACACATTCATGGTACGGTTCGTGCCGTTCACGTTAATGTTGTCTGCAAAAGAAAAGGTCGCAAGGCTTGCTAGAACAGCAAGCGAAAGCAATCCATGAACTTTTTTGAAGATTTTACCAAACATACCTTATCCCTTAGAGATATCCATTTCACCTAAAGACAAAATACATTTGGAAGCGTAACTTATCGCATGCAGATTATTATTTTCCATTGCTCTTTTGACAATGGGTTGAGGGGATAAAATGTGTAATAGGGGTGTTTTAAGAACAACCAAAAACGGTCAGGATATACACGCTTAAAAATACTTGCGTATTTCCGCGTGTGCAGGCCTCTTGGTTGTTCTGGAATGTGTAATGGGGGTGGTAAAGAAGGGTGTTTAGAGAACAACCAAAAACGGCTTGGATATACCCACAGGAAAGCAAGCTTTCCGAGATGTAATTCTAGCCTCTTGGTTGTTCTGGGAATGTAATGGGGAGTGTTTGCAGAACAACCAAAACGGGCTGGAAATGCATATTTGAAAACTTCGTTTTCAATATGCGCTTCCAGCCCTTGGGGGTGTTTACAGAACACCAGAACGACCAGGAAATGGATGTCCGTAAGCTTCGCTTCCGACATCCGCTTCCTGGTCTCGGGGGTGTTTGAGGAACTATGAATAAACTATATAGATTACTTTGTTACGGAGAGGCGGAGGGTGGTGCCTGAGGTGAGGGACTTGACGATGTACACGCCGCTTTCCCTCACGAGGCTGTTCACCTTTGTACGGACATCAACGCTGTTCATGGCATCGATGCGGCCGACAAACTTACCGTTCAAGCCATAGACACTATAAGACTGTACGCCCTGTATGCCGTAGCGGACAGCATTTGCAATACCGATAGGCTCGATAGGTTCCGGATCCGTAGCATCCGCACCCTTCACGAACGTGAAGTAGTCGATATCAAGCCAAGAGCCAACAACCGTGAAGCGGAGTACATGTTCGCCTTCCGGGAGTTTTACGTTTGCTTTTACCTTGTTATAATCGTCATAATTTTCTTCGCCGGAACTTGCCGCCGGCACCGCAATTTCTTCGGTGATGTCCTTGCCATCCAAGGAGAGCTTGAAGCTCGAGGTGTTGCCCGCTGCTGCGACAGCCGCAAACATGGTGTAATCTCCAGCTTCCTTTACGTTCACAGTATATTCGAGCCAGTCGCCTTCGCTGTTGTAGCCCACAATGACGCCAGTTGCCTTCTTGTAAAGGTCAACGCCGGTACCCTTGCGGTAGTCAGAGTCGCCGTGGTTTTCGGAATCGCCATCATAGTAAGAGGAACCATCTTTGCCCTTGCCCGGCACGTCGAAGTCTTCGGCTTCGATCTTGCCCGGGAGCGCAATTGCGGGGCAGTTTTCGCCAGCGGCACAGAACGGAGTCTGCGGAACAGGTTCAGAACCAGCGCCGTCGAGATAAATTTCATCGTTCACATCGGTACCGACCTTGAACCAGTCGAAGTCAGCATAGCCGCCCGCCTGCTTGGTCGCAAAGTTGAAGAGGCCCCAGCGCACGCCTACGAACATGTGGAGGTCATAATTGAGCTTCACATCGTTGCCAATCTTTTTCCAAGAGCTACCATCGGTACTGTAATAGAAGTATGCGGTACCGCGGTCAATCGGCAAGTCAAAATCAATTCGCAGGTAAACCTTGGAGTCCGAAAGATTTTCACTTGTTACAAGTCTTTCGCCATCCTTGTTTCCGCTGTACATCACAACCTTGTAGTTACCGCCATCTTTTGCAAGCGCGACAAAGCCCTTGTCATCCTGCAAAGCAACGAGGCCCGCCATGTCTCCATCCTTCATGCCCTTGCCGTCAACAAGGGTACGGCCAGAACTCTTAGGGCCAAAGGAACGCTGTGTCAAAGTGTTCTTTGCATTCACGACACGGCTATCCGTGCGGCCCGTGGTAATGCGGAAAAATCCCGGATTTGCCGTCAAAGACCAGTTCTTGTTATCGGGATTGTGGTTGAATTGCCATTCGAGAGCAAGTTCGCCAGATTCAAAATCGTCACTCGTGACCATGCCGTAGCCCGGGAGCGGAGATTCCGGCAAGTCGATTGTTGAAGGTGCCTTGGAGCCGCTCGTAGGCACTGGCCAACCGTCCTTCCATTCCATCGGCACCAGGTGCGACATACGGCCAACCGGGCCGGAATCGCGGAACAAAAGTGCATACCACTTGCCATCGGGAGTGTCAAAGATGCCACCCTGCGCAACACCGTTATCAGAGAGGAAATACCTTCCGCTAAATCCGGAGAGCAGGCTCTTGGAACGGTAAACGATTTCGCTACGGCTCTTGCCAGCCGGCCAGGAAATCGTAAACAGGTAGTATTCGCCATTCACCTTTTCCATGTGCGAGCCTTCCTGCTGCACGTAGTAGTTGCTGGTGCCGGTCACCTGGTTGATGCTCACGCCGCCAATCTTGCCGCTCTTGCCGCCGGCCTTTACACCGCTTGCGTCGTCGTTCAACTGCACGTAGCTAATCTGGTCACCACTGCCGTAGAACACCCACACGGTGCCATCGTCATCGAAGAACAGAGAAGGGTCGTGGTAGAACGGGAGTTGCACTTCACTCCACTGGCCGCTTTCCACGTCGGCGGTTTTGTACAAATGCGTCTTGCCCGTCGTGTAGGACGGGGTCAGCACGTAGAAGAATCCCTTGTGGTAACGGATGCTCGATGCCCAGGAGCCCTTACCGTAGGCATCCTTGCCGCCATTCAAATTCTGCTGGTCATTGTTGGCAAGCGTCTGGTAGGCATAACCCACAGTGCGCCACTGCGCCAAATCCGTGCTCTTGAAAACAGGCACGCCAGGCGCAAAGTGCATGGTCGTCGTGACCATGTAATAAGCATCGTCAACACGGACAATGGAAGGGTCCGGGCTATCGACATACATGATCGGGTTATTGACCTTAACGGCTGCACTATTCACTACAGCAAAAGCAGCCAAAACCACAGCCGACTTCGCCATCTTACTAAACAATCCCATAACAACTCCTTTCCAACCAAGGCTAGATAAGATTAACAATCATAATTTATCCCATTTACACACTTTCTAACCTTAAAACCAAGTCCTTTTTATGGATTTTTTGTCAATAGCGCAACCTCTTTTTGCCCCATTACAACCCCCTAAGCCACGTTGCTTTGTAAAAATTCCTTTTCGCAATTTTCACAACGCTTTATAAATTTTCACAACACCAATTCACAACACCCCAAGAACTTCCATTTATATTTTGTTCAGGTCTAGCGAATATCGTGGGGGATTTGGTTGGACTCGGTGGATGAATAGAGTTTGGAATGATTAACTATAAAAAGGAGTAGCTATGACCATGTTTAAATCCATGGCATTCGCAGGATCGCTTGCAGCACTGAGCACGCTTTCTTTTGGCTGGAGTATCAGTGGATCAGTCAATTCGGGCTCTGGCCGTGCACTTGCCGGCGTAACGATTTCGTCGTTCAACTATGCAGGACTTGAAGCAAAGTCTGCAGAAGACGGCACGTTCACCATTACAAACGCAGAGGCTTCCCTGCACAACGCGTTTGTAAAGACGGCAAAAGTTCAATACAACTACAACGTCATTACCATTTCGGGCGTCAAGGCACAGACCATTACGGTGTCCGTCATGGACGCACTCGGCAAGGTTGCATATTCCAAGACGCAGCACAATGTCAACGGTTCCCTCAGCATTGACTTAAACAAGACGAGTGCCAGAGGCGCCAAGTTCCTCCGCATCAACGCCGACGGAAACCGCAACACCTACCAGATTGGCAAGACTGTAACGCTCATGAAGGAAGGCGACCCGCTGCCGGTCTTGCAGTTCGCCTTGGAAGGCTACCAGACCACCACCTACCAGGCCAAGGCCGAAATTGAAACTGGCGTCAAGATTACAATGCAACGAGGCAGCAACATCAATCCGGTCTCCAGCTCTAGCCAAAAGGCCGAATCCAGTTCTTCCGCCAAGGTTGAGTCCAGCAGCAGCGAAGAAGCCTCATCTAGCAGCAAGGCCGAAGAAATTATTATCAACTGCGCCGGCAAGACTTACCAGGCTGGCGACCACAAGATGTCCGTAAATGTTGACGGCAAGAATCGCACGTTCATCATGCACGTTCCGAGCGCCTACAAGGGCGACAAGCCGGTACCGCTCGTTGTCGACTACCACCCAATTGGAGGTAGCGGCCAGGGTCAGCTCAGCGGCACCACTTACAAGTCCCAGACAGACCCCGAAGGCGTCATCTCGCTCTATCCGGATGGCACTGGCGGAAAGTCCATGATGGGTGCCGGCTGGAACGTGGGCCCGTGCTGCTCGAACGATGACGACGTGAAGTTCTCTCGTGAAATGATCAAGGCTGTCGAAGAAAAGGTCTGCATCGATACCAAGCGCGTTTACGCAACCGGTTTCTCGATGGGCGGCGGCATGAGTAACCACGTGGCATGCTACATGTCCGACATTTACGCCGCAGTTGCTCCGGCAGCTATGGACTTGAACAAGACCAACAGCGCCACCTGCAATCCGGTTCGCCCGATTTCCATCATCATGTTCCGCGGCACAAACGACAACGTCTGCCGTTACCAAGGTGGCGATAGCGGATTCAACGACGGCTTGAACTTCCTGGGCGCCGAAGGCAACTTCAAATTCTGGGCCGAAAAGAACGGCTGCACCGGCTCTCCGTCCAAGAACTCCGACGGTTGCGACGAGTACTCCAACTGCAAGGACGGCACGAAGGTCGTGCTCTGCACCAAGCAGGGTGGCGGTCACGAACAGGGCAATGGCAAGGTCGGCTGGCCGTTCCTGAAGTCCTTCACAATGCCATAATGAATTTGATTTCATAATTCATCCTAACCTCAAATCGCTCCGGATAAAACCGGAGCGATTCTTTTATTTTGTATAGTTGTCAACTACTGAAATTTTGAAAAACACTCGTTTTTTACGTGAATAAATTGAAATCTCTCAAACTAATCACGTAATTTTTGGTATAAAAGAAGCATATTTCAGACATTTTCCATTAAAAACACATCGAAAACAACCTTTTCTACCGTCTTTATCAAAAAAAAACACCCCAAAACCAGCTTTTCCACATTCAAAACTACAGACAACGTTTAAATATTACGTGAAAGCCACGTATTTTCAATACCTTTTTCACGTAAATTTCACCATTTTCTAAAAATTTCATTTTTTTTCACACACCAACAGGCATTCAAACCACCGATTACTTTTTATAAATGCGGACCATTGCGCATTCTTGATAACGCGCCGCGATCTCCGACTCCATACGAAAAGAGCCCCGGCGGTTGCCGAGGCCCTATAGGAGTCACACTAATTTTTCCCGTGTATTATTCTCTCATTTTATTAGCCGTACATGATGCCAAGAGCAACAGCGACGACAAAGAAGAAAGCGATTTGCTTTACTACTACCAACTCGTTTTTATTCATGTATCACCACCTTTTTGGTTAGAGATTTTTCCCCGTTCTTGCGGACAAAGAACACGCCCTTTGCCTGCTTGCGGAGCTTTGCGTTTTCCCTCACTAGATTCATTGCTTCGTCCATTCCCTTTGCGGTAAACGAGCCGAGCTTTACCCCCTGCATGTCGAACACGCTAAAGTTGCTTTCGGCCTCAGTCATACCAAAGCGGATATTCTTAATTCCAATGGGCGGCTGAGCGCTGATTTCCTTGAATTCGATATAGTCAATATCAATCCAGTCGTTTGCAATTTCAATCTTCAGTTCGTGTTCGCCAGCCTTCAGGGAAACCTTGCCACCATCGACGATAGAGAACGTGTCAAAGCCCTTGCCTTCGTTCACCATTTCATCGCCAATGCGCTTGTCATCCATGTAGAGCACAATGCTACCGGTCGCATTGTCACCGGCTACGTTCGCCGTAATTGCGTAGTCGCCATCGGCCTTGACATTTACGGTGTACTTGAGCCATTCAGACTTTTGGCAGTGACCGACGACAATGCCCATGTTCGGCTGGTAAATATCGACATCGTTCTTGCGGAGCTTACCGCCTTCGTTGCCCTTGCTCAAATCGTAATAGGCCTTGTCGGCGCCGCCCTTGTTGTAGTTTTCAGCTTCGACCTTGCCAGGGATTTCAATCGGGTCCGTGTACGGGCCATATTCCTCGGGCGGTTCATCCGGAACCGTAGACTGGCTCGGGTCCACAAGGTTTACCGGCGGAGCATCCGGATCAATCGTCTTGTCGATAAGCTTGAGCATTTCGGAGCAGTAGCGCTTGCCAAGTTCAATCACGCCCGCACGGCCAAAGTGGTACGGATCCTTGCCGTTACCCTGCAAGCCCTTGGAAGAGGCAAGTCCGAACTTCTTGAAATTTTGCTTAAGCTGGGCAATGCCGCCGTTTTTGCTAGAGCAGCAGTTCTGGCCTTCCTGGAGGAGTTCGCCCGCCACAAACGGCACTTCGTTTTCGTCCAAGCCAAGCGCATCAATCACGTCCTTGTAGGTCTTGTAAACGGTCTTGCGCCAGTTGGCATCGGTACCGTCACTTTCGCCCTGGTGGAAGATGAAGCCCTTGATGACGCCCACTTCCTTTGCCTTCTTGGCAAGTTCCAGAATGCGTCCCGGAGGGTTGTTGTCGTAATCCTTGGGCCAGCCCCAGTTCATGATGTCCTTGCCATCGCCCCTGAAATAAGCTTCGTACTGGTCCTTGTCAAAGGCGCGGATGCTCACAGCACCGATGGCAACCGGGATAATGCCCACGGTCACGCCCGGCAAGGAATCGGCCATAGCGCGGCCAAAGTAGTCCGCCGGGGAGAGGTTTTCGAACGGATGGAACATCGGAGGAATTGCCGGGTACCATTCGCCCGTCTTGATAGACTGATTCGTCTTGCCGCTGCGTTGGCTTGCATTTGCATTGTGCGAAGCAAGCATGATAAAGTTCTTGGGCGGATTCGCCTGGTCCTCGGACGGTACGATATCGCCGTTGCCCGCCATGTTGGACTGCCCGTAAGCAATGTAAATATGGAAGTTCGGGTTCGGAGCCGCATTCGCCCCCACCGCAAACATAGAAAGCCCTGCAGCAACACCTGCATAGGCCAGGATTTTTTTCAATTCTCTTTCCACGCTCATTTTTATATCCCTTAATCCAAAATTTCTATAAAGAATCTACCCTAAAAAAGCCGTTTTGTAGCACAGCAGGGCTCCATATAATATGGACGTTTTGTCAATGATTTGCGAAATTCGCTCAAAAGCAGCATTTTGTCCACAAAAAAAAACGAGAGCCAATCGCTCGGCTCCCGCTTTAGGAATATGAAATTATTTAACCACCGAGATGCGGTAAGCCTTGCCGCCCTTCAGCGACTTTACGATGTAGACACCACCTCGACGCACCACATTTTGGGTCATGTGCAGGACATCGGCAGACACGGCATTGAACTTGCCCACGAACATGCCATTCACGTCATAGACGCCAAACGTTTCAGCGACAGTGACCATGTGAGGCTTCGAATACTTGATGGCAATTGAAGAATCTCCCGTTTCACCGCCGATAGGTTCGGGGTCCTTAGCATCCTTGCCCTTCACAAACGTGAAGTAGTCCACATCCATCCAGGAGCCGACCACGGTAAAGCGGAGAATATGCTGACCGGCCGGGAGCGTCACGTTTGCGCTCACCTTGTTGTAATCATCGTAATTTTCTTCGCCATCGTTCTTAGGCACAGAAATCACGTCCGTGAGTTCCTTGCCGTCCAGGGACATCTGGAAGCTCGAAGTTGCATTGGCCGATGCGACAGCCGCAAAGAACGTGTAATCGCCCGCTTCCTTCACGTTTACAGTGTATTCAAGCCATTCGCCTTCCTGGTTGTAGCCCACGATATAGCCAGTAGCCTTCTTGTAAATGTCAACGCCAGTGCCTTCACGGTAGTTGGTTTCGCCATGGTCATCGGAATCGGTTTCGTAATAGGTCTTGTTTTCCTTGCCGGTACCCGGAATGTCGAAGTTCTCGGCTTCAACCTTGCCCGGGAGCTCCACAACCTTGCCACCAAACGGTTCGCGAGGTACAGGATCTGCCGGAGTGCCACTGCCCACGAGTGTCACAATGCAGTCCTTGAATTCCGAGCTTCCCGCATCCATGGTGATAGTCACGGAGCCGTTCTTCACTTCAACTTCGCCTTCATATTTTGCATTCTTTGCCTGGCTCGTCGTGTACACGTGGAAGGATTCCACATCGGCACCCTTCACATTGACGGTCACAGTCTTGCTATTCTTGTAGTCGCGGTTCACGAGCACCACGATAACGCTATCGCCATCTTTGCTCTTGTATGCACTTGCAAAGACTTCCTTTTCGGGGTTTGCTGTAGCGCCCACGCGGACAGCACCCGGGCGGACAAAGCGCGCAAACTGGCTCATCACGTAACCGCGCTTAGAAATCTTGCCGATTTCGTTGCTCGGAATCTGGAGCTTGTTGCCAAAGTCCTTTTCCATAATCAGGCCATAGCAGCGACGGATGTACCACCAGGTGTACTGATTGAAATTGCCTACGACCATGGCGCGGTGGATTTCGTAAGCCACGTCCATGGCGTTCACGGTATCGCGCTTGTTGGCGTTCGCCTGGTCACCCGTATTCGTAATCGTGCGCCAGTAGTTACCGCTTCCCTGGCTTTCGGTATAGTGTTCCGTCATCCAGCGTTCGACTTTTTTTTGGTCAGCAAGGCTGTACTGGAAGAAGTTGTCCCCAGTCCTTCGGTCACTCGCGTAAAAATGCGCGCCGAGAATGTCCCAGTTCTTGAGGGCATTGGCATCGTTCAAGACCTTGTTGTAGAGGTTCTTGTCATAACGGAACGATTCCGTCGAAATCACCTTGACCCCGTTCTTGCGCATTTTGTCTGCGTAACCCTTGGTGAAGTTGTAGATTTCGTCGGCACTCCAGCAAGCCCATTCATGGCACCAGTCCGGTTCGTTACTGATGGAGATAGCGTACAGGGGTACGCCCTGATTCTTCATGTAGTCGTTAAAGCTATTCAGGTGGTCCACATACTTCTGGTAATTCGAAGAAGCCATGTGCTGGTTCGCCCCTGCGTACGGCGATGTCCACGGAGTCGCATAAAGGATAAAGTCATCGCCGGCGTACTTTTTGGCATACTTTGCGGCCTGAACTTCCTTGTTGAAGTCATTGGAATTGGCGTAAACCGGAATACGGAGCGTGTTGAGGCCGATTGTGCCATCGCCCGTACCAAAAGCAATCTTCGCATCGGCTTCGGAAAGGCCTCCACCGCCCTGCCACTGGTTATGCACCATGCCGCCAAACCCGCGGATAACCTGGTGTTCTTCGGTCACGTCAACGTTGACCGTCGAGGCAAAAGCAGGTATAGCAAAAACCAAACCGTAAGCGGCAGCCTTCAAGACTTCACCCATGCGCTTCATAGTAAATCTCCTAAAAAAGTAATCCCATATTTTTTCGTAATTTAAATTTATACCCCTCGCGCAATGATTTTACACCCCCAGAATAATTTTCCATTGTCAATTTGGTAATGAACGAAAAGACTCTGTAACAAGAGTCTTTTTTTCATTCATAAATGAACTTCATGCGGGCGGGGCCCCAGCTCGGAGTTGCGAAGGCCGCACGGGCCCCTCCCTGCACCCTCCCCATCCTTGGCCGACGCTTTATTCTCTCGACGATTATTTTTTTTGTTTTTTTTCATTAAATTACACGCATTATATTAGGAGATGTAAACAAAACACCTCGGAACGTTCGTCCCGAGGTGTAATGACGCCATTCAGCGCCATTAGGGTGTGTGGTTTAGGAGGATCGTTTGGGCTTCAGGCGCCCTACAAGGCCGTAAACAATAGCCTATCGCAAACTCAAAAACATCCCAAATTTTTCGCCTGCAAAACAGCAAGGCTTTCCAATATGGAATTTAGAAACTCCAAACGCCCAAAAGGCATTTTTCCAAATATTTATCATTGACATTTTGGTAATGGGGGGATTAGGAAAGTTGCGAGTCATTTGCAAAAACACCCCGGGGTGCCCGAGGTGTTCCTGTTATTTGGTTTCGGAATTATATGAATTTTATCTTGCGACAGAAGTCATGAAAGTCTTGCGGCCGTCAATGCTCTTGAGCATGTAAACGCCTTTGTTGAAACCTGCACTCTGGAGGGCTTCGCTAGCCTTCTTTCCGGCGAGTTCCACAGTGCCCATGAGCTTTCCGCTCACGCTATACACGCGGAATTCGCGGGAACCGCTCGTCTGGAACCTCACTGCGTTCCTGATACCCATCTTTTCCACATCGCCAAGGGAGAACCAATCGACGTTTACGTTGTCGCCAGTAATCACGAGACGGATTACATGAGTGCCCTTAGTAAGTTTCGCCTTGCCACCATCGAATTCCTTGTAGACGCTCCAGTCTTCACCGGTCTGCGGAACCGTAATGGTATCGCCAACAGCCTTGCCGTCCACCAAGAAGCAGAAGCTCGCGCTTTCCATGCCAGTAGAAGCCGAGGCCTTAATCGCATAATCGCCGTCTTCCGGGACTTCGACCGTATATTCAAGCCATTCGCCAGATGCGGTATAGCCAATCGCCATGCCCGTGCCACCTTCGACAATGTCAACGCCCAAATCTTCGCGGAACTTGGCATCGCCCTGGTTTTCGGAATCGTTATCGCTGTAAGAATCCACATCGCCACCGCGACCCGTGCCCGGGATGTCGTACTTTTCAGCTTCAATCTTTGCCGGGAGCTTCACGGCGACGCTATCGTAGGGAACTTGCGGAGTCGGCGGAGTTGTGCCGCTACCTTCAAAGCCCCATGCCTTAATTGCCATGGTGGAGTCCTGAGAGCCCTTGAACACGAGGAAAATTTCATCTACGATGCCCTTGAGGCCGGTCACTTCGCAGGAATTTTCTGCAAAAGTGTTCTTGTTGCCGGTATTCTTGAGCGTACAAGTGCCAGCGAGCGTACCTGTAGCAGAGCCCGAATGAATTTCAATCTTGTTGCCATCAGCAGCGCTTGCCGCCTGAACCACAAAGCCCGTTGCCGCCGTACCAAAGTCCACGCCACTCACGCGAATCCAGGATTCCTTCGTCGAAAGCGGAAGCAGCAAATGTTCGGCGACCTTGCCCGGAGCCCAGTTCGAACGGCTGCGAATGCCCTTCTGCTTGGAACTCGTCAAAGCCGGGTACCAGTCATACGGATCGAAGTTTTCAATCTGCTTCGGGCCTTCCTTCGTGAAGGTCAGCGACTTCATGGTACCGTCATTGTTGTAGAAAAACTCGTCAACGCTTACGCTGCGGTGGAAAGCCGGCACCGGATTCGGCTTGCCATCGTCTGCCGGGATTTTTTCGAGGCCGTCATAACCGTTTGCAATGCGGCGGTCATGGTAAGCCACGTACCAGTGGCCCTTGAATTCTGCAATGCCATGGTGGTTATTATTGTTCGCATTGATGTTCTGGCCGTTAATATTCGGGTTCCCCATGAAGATACCCTTGTATTCGTAAGGACCCATCGGGTTCTTGGACATGCCGTATGCAATGCGCAAGTCGGCCGTACTATAAGAGAGATAGTAATTACCCTTATACTTATGGATGTATGATGCTTCCATCGCCTTCGGACCGCCAATTTTCAGGTTGGTCTTGGAGCTCACATCGAAGCCCTTCATATCCTTGTTGAACTTGTAAATATTGAAGATGTTATTGTTGTTGTCGTTTGCCGGGCGGGAATTGCTACTACCGCCACCGAACGTGAAATAGCCCGTGCCATCGTCATCGAAGAAGATTGCCGGGTCAAAGCACCAACCGATACCGTCGCAGTCTGCAAGACCGCCACCCCAGTTGTTGATGAGCTTCTTGTTGCCAGAGACCGGGTTTGTCCACGGGCCTGCAATGCTGTCGGCACCGATAAGGCCGACACCGCCACCACCGCCATCCGGGAACACAATGTAAAGTCTGTGGTCATTCGGGTTCACCGCAATGCCAGACGCCCAGATATCGCCAATGCCATCGACCTTGCGGGCATCGTAAATGATACCGAAGTCGGTCCAGTTCTTCATATCCTTCGTGCGGAAACCGTAAAGGGCCTTGATATTATAGCCATTGGCATTCGATGCAGCAGGGTCATCCGAGTCGGTTATGACATAGAAATAAGTATCATCGGCAGCGGCACCCGGGTCCGCCAAATAGTGGTAACTCGAAATCGGGTTGTCTGCAAGCGCGCCCACACCAAAGCCCGCCAGCAAGCCAGCCATCGTTAAACGTTTCAGTAATCTCATTGTTCACTCCTTGGGATCGACCAAACACACCGCCATCCCGTTTTTTATAAAACTATCCTCAGAAATGCCAAAAGACCCACGAAAAATCGTAGGTCTCATGGATAAAAAGTCAATAAATCAGTAGGAAGTAGGCGGTAGGAAGTAGGAAGTGGACTGTAAGTGGGAATTTCCCTCTTAACGAGTCGTTCTTACTCTTGCCACCGCGCCGTTGTTACGGTTACGGATGATGCAAACGCCCTGCACGCTCTTGGACATGGCATTATCGCGCCAGAGCTTCTTAGCTTCGTGGATGTGGCGAGCCGTGAAGCTCGTAATCTTCTTGCCGTTCAGATCGAACACGTCGAAGTTTGCGACTGCATCGGCACCAAGCACCCTGAAGCCTTTGATACCAATCGTTTCGTCGTCCGGATCCGTAGCATTCTTGCCAGCAGCAAACTGCATGTAGTCGATATCGAACCAGTCGCCCGTAACAGTGAAGCGCAGGACATGTTCACCGGCCGTGAGCTTCACATTGGCCTTGACCTTCACAAAGTCATCCCAGCTGTCACCGGAAACCGGAACTTCGGCGATGGACTTGTCGTCAATGGCGAGCGTAAAGCTAGCCGTGGAATTGTCCGTAGCCACAGATGCAAACATCGTGTAGTCGCCATCTTCCTTGACGTTCACGGTGTATTCGAGCCATTCGCCGGACTGGTTGTAGCCCACGACGTAGCCCGTAGCCTTCTTGTAGATATCGACGCCAGTGTCTTCGCGGTAGCTCTTGCCGCCGTTGCTTTCGGCACCGTGGTCTTCGGAATCGTTTTCGCTGTAGGACTTGATTTCGCTACCGCGGCCAGAGCCCGGAATGTCAAAGTCTTCCATTTCAATCTTGCCCGGGATTTCCCAAGCCTTACCGCTAAACGGCTTCTGCGGTTCCGGCGGAGTCGTGCCACTGCCTTCGAAGCCCCAGGCCTTGACTGCCATGGTCGAATCCTGATTACCCTTGAACACGAGGAACAACTGCTTTACAATGCCCTTGAGGCCTTCAACTTCGCACTTGTTTTCGGCATAGGTGTTCTTGTTGCCGGTATTCTTGATGGTGCAAGTACCCGCAAGCGTACCCGTTGCAGAACCCGAGCGGATTTCGACCTTGTTACCATCAGTCGTGCTTGCGGCTTCAACGGTAAAGCCCGTTGCGCCAGCGCCAAAGTCCACGCCCGACACGCGGAGCCAAGCTTCCTTGCTCGAAAGCGGGAGCATCACATGGTCAGCGGCCTTGCCCTGCACAAAGTTAGAGCGGCTGCGGATGCCCTTCTGCTTGGAGCTCGTGAGTGCCGGATACCAATCGTACGGGTCAAAGTTTTCAATCTGTGCCGGACCTTCATCCGTCACCTTCACCGTCTGAATGGTGCCGTCAGCATTGTAGAACATTTCATCAACAGAAACGCTACGGTGGTAACCTTCGTTCGGTTTTGCCTTGCCATCATCCGCCGGGATAATTTCCAAGCCGTTGTGGCCCTTCGCGATACGGCGGTCATGATAGACAACGTAAGAATGGCCCTTGAATTCGGCAATACCATGATGGTTGTTGTTGCCGTTGATGCTACGGCCGTTCATGCTCGGGTCGCCAAGAATCGTACCCTTCCAGGTGTACGGTCCCATGACGTTGTTAGACGTGCCATAGTCAATCGTCGGAGCGCCTTGCTGCCAGCCGGTACTGTAAGAGAAGTAGTAAGTACCCTTATGCTTGTGGATGTAAGAAGCTTCGAGCATCTTGCGGGTCGGCAAGTTGTTCACCTTCACATGGGAACCGTTGCCCACCGGGGCATTCTTCGCATCGTTCAGCTTGACGATATCAAAGTTGTCTGTATTCGGACGGCTATTGCTTTCGCCACCGCCCCACGTCACGTAGGTCGTACCGTCGTCATCAATAAAGATACCCGGGTCAAAGCACCAAGAAACGCCATCGCAACCGATAATGCCTCGGCCACCGACAAGCTTATCCTTGCCCTGGCCCACGGCGTTTGTCCAGGGGCCTTCAATTGCAGGAGCCTTGATGTAGCCAATGCCACCGCCACCGCCATCGGGGAACACGATGTAGAACGTGCCGTTATGCACGGCAATGCCAGAAGCCCAAATGTCGTTAATGCCGCTCACCTTACGGGCATCGTAAATAATGCCGAAGTCGGTCCAGTTCTGCATATCCCTACTGCGGAATGCATAAAGGGCGTAAATCTTGTAACCGTTAGAATTGTACGGAGCCGGGTCATCGGAGTCCGTGATGATGTAGAAGTAATCATCGTCAGCGGCTGCACCCGGGTCAGCCAAGTAGTGGTAAGTAGAAATCGGGTTGTCAGCGAGAGCGCTTACTCCAAAGCCCGCCAAGAGTCCAAACATCGTTGCTTTCTTAAGTAGTTTCATAACACTCCTTAGGATCGACCATACACCGTCAATCCATCCAATCTAAAAGTATGTCCAAAATCACAAAATAGCCCTGAACACGCCAAAAGATTTATGGACAAAACGTCAATGGATTAGTAGACAGTAGGAAGTAGGCGGTAGGAAGCTGGATGCAAAAAAGGCTCCTCTTTCGAGAAGCCCTTTTAGATGGAGGTGTGAGTGAGGAAAATCTAGCGCGTCATGCGGACCTTAGCCATCATGCCAGTGCCACGGTTGCGGATGATGCACACGCCCTGCACATTAGCCTGGGCGCCACCACGAAGCATGTTCTTCGCTTCGTCCATGCTATGGGCCGTGAAGCTAGAGACCTTCTTACCGGTCAAGTCAAACACGTCGTAAGTTGCAGCAGCGATTGCATTCATGCGAACCATCTGACGGATACCCACTTCGCCACCTTCATCCGGGTCCTTGGCATCCTTGCCTGCTGCAAACTGGATGTAGTCGATGTCCATCCAGTCGCCAGTCACGGTAAAGCGGAGGATATGCTTACCCGACGGGAGCTTCACATTAGCCTTCACCTTGCTGTAGTCGTCATAGTTTTCTTCGCCATCGTTCTTCGGGACAGAAATCGATTCCGTAATATCGTCGCCATCGATGGAGAGCTTAAAGCCAGAGGTCGCATTGGCAGAAGCCACAGCAGCAAACATCGTGTAGTCGCCTTCCTTTTCGACATTCACAGTATATTCCAGCCATTCATCGGCCTGGTTGTAACCGACAACGTAACCCGTCGCCTTCTTGTAGATATCGACGCCGGTACCTTCGCGGTAGCTCTTGCCGCCATTGCTTTCGGCACCGTGGTCATCGGAATCGTTTTCGCTATAAGAATCGTTGCCAGCGCCATAACCCGGTTCATCGAAGTTTTCCATTTCGATCTTGCCCGGGATCGCCCAAGCCTTGCCGCCAAACGGAGTCTGCGGTTCAGGTTCGCGCTTCGTACCCTGGAATTCCCATTCAAGAACGCCCATGGTAGAGTCCTTGCCATTGTTCTTGAACACGAAGAACACCTGGTCGATAACGCCCGTAAGGCCCTTCATTTCGCAATCGTTATCCACGAAGGTCATGTTATTGGCGGTCTTTGCAAGTTCGCAAGTACCGGCGAGCGTACCCGTCGCACTACCCGTATGAATTTCAATCTTGTTGCCATCGCCCACGTTTGCGGCCTTGATGCGGAGGTTTTCAGCACCTTTACCGAAGTCCACGCCAGTAACGCGGATCCAGGATTCGCTACGGCTCGTAAGCGGCAAGAGCACGTGCTTGACCGGCTGGCCCTTGGTCCAGTCGGTACGGCTACGGATGTTCATTTGCTTGGAACTCGTCGTTGCCTTATAGGTCTTGTACGGGTCGAAGTTCTTAATCTGCTTTGGTCCTTCACGTGTGAAGGTGAGCTTGTTCATCTTGTCGCCATTCCACGTGAGTTCGTCGATGGACACGCTTCTGTGGTTTTCGTAGTTCGGGTTTTCGGAGCGCACGCCCTGCTGCGTCGTTGCAGCCGGGTGGTTATCGGAAGTCACCAGGCGACGGTCGTGGTAAACGGCATACCACTTGTCCTTGAACGGAGCAAAGCCCTGGTGGTTGTTACCACCTTCGCCGTGCGCATCAGGCACGGAGCCAATTCCCGGAATAACCGTACCTACGAAGGTATAAGGCCCCCAAATATTGTTGGACATACCATAGTCAATCACCTGGCTACGGTTGTTGAAGCTCAAGTAATAAGTGCTACCCTTCTTGTGCAGGTAAGGAGCTTCAAAAGAGTTCGGCAAAGAAACCTTCTTCAAGGAGTTCTTGTCGAAAGTAATCTTGCCATTGCTTTCGGTAAAGCTGATAATGTCAAAGTTGTTGCCATACGGGCGGCTGGAGCTTTCGCCACCACCGAAAATCACGTAACCCTTGCCGTCGTCATCAATCAAGATGCCCGGGTCAAAGCAGTGCGCAATGCCGTCGCAGCTACCAATCAAGCTA
Source organism: Fibrobacter sp. UBA4297 (assembly GCF_002394865.1). NCBI lineage: Bacteria > Pseudomonadati > Fibrobacterota > Fibrobacteria > Fibrobacterales > Fibrobacteraceae > Fibrobacter > Fibrobacter sp. UBA4297. The sequence goes on from NZ_DGUZ01000002.1 coordinate 22,063, forward strand.
CCGCCACCTGCAATTCTATTGACGCCATGGGTTTCCTTGACCGGGTCGGTATAAGGACCATCGATAGCCGGAGCGGTAATCATGCCCACGCCGCTTGCACCATCAGGGTAAACAATGTAAACCTTGCCGTTTTTCACGGCAATGCCCGAAGCCCAAGTGTTGTTCGGGTAATTGCCGAATTCACGCCTCGAACGGAAAATCATGCCGTGATCAGTCCAGTTCTTCATGTCTTCAGACGTGAAGGCGTAAAGGCCAACAATATCGTAGTTCCAGTTTGTCTGGTTGTTATAATCATCCACATCGGTCAAGATGTAGAAGGTATCACCGTCAGAGGCGCAAGAGGGGTCTGCCAGATAGTGATAGCTAGAAATAGGGTTGTCAGCAAGCGCACTTACTCCAAAGCCAGCAAGTAAGCCCAGTGCAGCCAAACGTTTCATGTTCATACACACTCCTTCGGACTAGCCATACACCGCCAATCCATCCATTTTAAATCTATCATCAAACAACAAAAAAAGACCTGCAAAGCGATGCAGGTCCATTGATAAAATGTCAATAGTGGATAAATCTATTCTTCTTTCCGGACAACGCTCTTCTTCACAACCGGGGCGTACGGGTCAAAGATACCGTAGCCAAAGACTTCGATATCGTCCACCCAGACTTCCGTATCCATAGCACCGAAGATGCCAATCTTTGTGACACTGTCCTTCACCGCTTCCCAGCCGTAGTTACCGCCATTGCTGTCGGCCGTATCCAGTTCCGCCGGAATCACGGTAAACTGCGTCCAGACCGTATCCGCCTCGAAATGGCGCCAAGACTTGATATTATCGGAACTCGTCACGGAATCGTCATTCACGAACCTGTCGAACGAGAACGAAATTCTCGACGGAGTCGAGACGCGGACCCAGAAGCGGATAGAATCCAGATCGCTCAAGTTGACATAGCCACCCAGTTCACGACCGATAAGCGCCCAGTCCCACTGAGCCGCAGAATCGCGTTTACAGATAAAGTGTGCAGCCTTGCCTTCGCGACCAAGACCTGCCGATTCAATATTAAAGGTGACCTCCGCGTTGAGCGATGCAGCAGCTTCCCACGCGCCGGCGCCATTTTCAAAGTCATCAAATACAAAATATTTCTTGACGTATGCAGAGTCACCAAGGTAAAGGGCGCCTTCGCCAGATGGCGCACCAACGTCAGCCTCAATGCGGCCATATTCCGTGACCGAGTCAGCATCAGCTTCGTTCACGAAAGCGACAATTTCGACATTGCCGTTCGGGAGCGATTCAAACTCAAAATAGCCCGAGGAATCCATCGGGACCTGATAGTCCAACCCCTGAACAGAAACTGTTGCAGAACGGCGGACCAACTGCGGAAGACCGACACGACCGGAGACCTTGGTCGGTTCCGAGACTTCGACTGTCAAAGGTGTCGTGGAATCAGATTCGACGTATGCAATCTTTACAAAGCCCTTCAAATTCAAGGAATCACTGCGGGCTTCAATTATATAAGAACCAGTCGGGACATCAGACAGAACCACTCGGCCCTGTTCGTCGGTTTCAAAGTGCAACTGGTAGAGGGAGTCCGAACCCAGTTCGGTTGCACCCGACAAATAAGATTCAGGGCGGACAATAACGTCCATACGTGCAGCAGGCGTGCCATCGGCCAATTGAGTAAGCACCGCGATGGAATTTTCCGTTTCCATCGACGATCCTGCGGTACGACCGCTATCGCAGGCGACATTGCACAGTGCCAACATCGCCAATCCGTATGTCCACGCCCGTTTAATCATTTTTTTACTCCTGCACCTTCCCCTTTTATTATAGTATTTTCCGATGCCCCTCCTTTACGGGCAACCGGATAAAAAGCCATAGAAAGCTGCATAACACGATCAGGATTCTTGGCTCCGTCTACTCTTTTTTGGACTAGACGGCGGAATTCCCTCAACATGTCGCCCAAATCCTCGAAGCAGGACTGGTCTACAGATAGGGTCAGTGTAGAAATATTGCGTTCATTGACGGGGACGTTTTCGAGCGCATCGCTCGCAAGGCTCAACACCTGGCGCTGGAAATTGCGCACAGCCTTCGCCTTTTCGGGCCCCCCTACTGTCAAATGGGCTTCGGTGAGTGCGAGCTTGCCCGATGCAAGCTTCTTCACGAGACCGACGCTCTTCAAAGTTTCAATGGCTTCGAGAGCCTGTTCCTCAGTGATCGGCGGGCAGATATCCTTAGCAATCTGCTTGACGTTTACAACACCACCGTTCAATTCCAGGTAGGCGCGTACCGCAGGAATCCACCAGTTTTCGAGGAGTTTAAGTTCAGCAGCCTGCAAAGAATGGCGTTCCACGTCGCGCAGCGAGAGTGCCTTCGCCATGAGTTCTTCGCGCTTGGTCTTATCCTTGCTGACAGCAGCAGAATACAGGAGGTCGAAGTATTCGGCCTCGCGACCACTCAGCGCAAGGATTTCCTTTGCCGCAGGTAATGCATGAGCAGGCAAGTGCTGCTTCTTTTGCAATACGCGATAGAGATAGCTGGAGTCTAGCCCGAGCTTATCACCCATCATGCGGTAGCTGTAGAAGGGCATCTCGACCTTGCGCCTGTCGTAGAATTCCTTCAAGAAGTCGCGGTAATCCGCTATGTCAGAAAAAGTAACCATCAATATCTAAAATATTTAAAACAGAACACCGAAGACCTACAATGTAAACATTTGGTATGGATATTTTGTCAACGGAGTAGCCGATGGTCATAAGATAATAAATGCGCAGAATGGATTAAAATGGCGTTTTTTGAGAAAATGGCGAAATTTACGTGAACTCAGCTTATTTTTCACCATTTTTCACGTAAAATCATTACTTTATACGAAATATTTTTGGTCTTTTTCATCATTTCGTCTTCTTTTTTGTGGAAATAAGGGCGTTTTATAAAGCAAATGGACATATATAGGGGGTAAAAACAGGCTTTTTCAGAGAAAATCGATTACTTTGTGTAAAATTTTACGTGAATACGAACAATTTTTCATCGTTTTTCACGTAAAAAACAACCATTTTTCAATTTTTCGATTTCCAGTAGCGAGTTAGTTTATTCAAAACAGGCGTATTTACAACCGACGCCCCCATTTTGCCCCACAAAAAAGTCCGCCGAAGCGGACTTTTCCAAACATTTTCCGATAGCAGTATTCCTGCCTGCTGCGGCTCCGCCGCTATTCCTCTCCGAGGTATTCCACGGCAAAGATGAGCGTTGCACCGCCAGGAATCGGACCTGCACCGCGGCTGCCGTAGCCAAGGCCAGGCGGCACCACGAGGATTCTCTTTTCGCCGGGGAGCATGCCCTGCACGCCGAGCTCCCAGCCGCGGATCACGTTACCCGCACCGAGTTCAAATGCAAACGGCTGACCGCGATCGCGGGAACTGTCGAACTTGTAACCATTCACCATCCAGCCTGTGTAATGCACAATGGCGCGGTGACCAGAACGGGCCGGTTCGCCTTCGCCCGGCTTCACGATAGCATAACGTAAACCTTCCGGGCCATTTTCGTACTTGAGGAGTGTTGTATCCGGGAAGAAATCCATGTGCTTTGCCAGTTCCGGATCCACATCGCTAGAAACCATCTCGACACGGAACAAAAGCGTAGAGTTCGGCGGGATCATCGAGAACGCCGTAGCGCCATAGCCCATTGCCGGCGACACGCGCAACCAGCGAACGCCGCCCTCGCGCATCCCTTCAAGACCCGTTTCCCAGCCCTTGATCATCTTGCCGGCGCCCATCACAGCTTCGAGCGGCTTGCCCAAATCCTTAGAGCTACCGAACTTGCGACCGGAGAGAAGCCAGCCCGTGTAATGAACCTTAATTACGTTACCCGCAGCGTTCAGCTTGCCACTACCCGCCTTTTCATCGTAGACCTTGAGCCCGCGGCCCATGTCACGCCATTTGAGTTTATCTACATTAGCCGGGAATTTGTCTGCTTCGAGCGGCTTTTCGGCATGGACAAGTTCAACAACGAACATCAAGTCGCTATTAGGCGGAATGCCTTCGAGAGAGTTGTCGCCATAAGCCATCACGGAGGGCACCGAGAGCTTGCGCACCTCACCAATCTTCATGCCGACAAGGCCCTTGTCCCAGCCTTCAATCACCTGACCCACGCCAATCGTGAATTCCAGCGGCTGTTCGCTGTAATAAGAGTTTGCAAAATAGGGAGCCTCGACCGTCGAATCCGTTGCGGCCTTGTTCACCATTGCGCTATCGACCGCCAAATAACCTTTATAATGGACCTTAATCAACTGACCTGCACGAATGGACTCTCCCGCGCCCTCCTTGAGCGTTTCGACCTTAAACGGGACGGCCCAGGCAGTACAACAAGCAAGCATCACTATAAAAAACTTTAATTTTGACATAATATCTCCTGCCTTATAAAATAGAAAATGCTAGTTTTTGAGAGTAAGGATTTATCGTAAACGGATTTAAATATGCTATCAATCATCATCGTCATTGCGATTGTGCTATTGTCCATCGTCCTCGCCGGGATTGGAATTTATGTAGGCATGCACAATTCCGATGAAAAAGAAACGACAAAACCCATTATCGACGTATCGGGGCAATACGCCGCCATCGGCCGACCCGCCCGCGAGACGCTCACCGCAGTGAAGCCCTCCGAAGCATCCATCAGGGCTTGGCTTGAGACCCAGAATTTGACTCCAGAACAAAGGTTGGCCTACATCGAGCAGTGGAACCAGACGCTGGAAGAAACAATCAAGACGATTGACGAAGGGGACAAGCAAGGGGTCGCGACTTACAGAATCGTGATTGGTCCCAAGGGCAAGAATTATTGTAAATTCGTGAGTGAGGAAAATTTCATCACCCGCGAACAGATTCGCAATCACGCGGAAATTTTACCACCTTATGTTTTGGGCTGCGACTGTAAGCTTTTACCGAAGCAGCCCTGGGAAAACCCGAGCAAATCCGGATGGAAGGCTGTGATCCCGACACACGGAAACACTTACAACGTCCCGGATTGGAGGCAACTTGCGTAAGTCATTATTATCTGCTATTCTTTTGGCACCTGCCATGGCACTCGCCACAGGTTCGGCCATCATCACCCTCCAGATGCCCGTTGGCGCACGCCAGCTAGGTATGGGCGAAGTCGGTGCCGCACTTGCCGATGACGCAACCGCCATGTACTACAACCCGGCAGGGCTTGCATTCGGGCCTCTCGCTGACGAATGGCGCACTTCTTACAAAGCAGACGCCAAGCAAACGCCGTTCTTCACGCACATGGCATCCCGCTCCAAGAACGGGTTCTTCGACAAAAGCGAACTCTGGGCAGGCACCACGCAGGGCATTCTCAAGTTCGATGGCGAACAGTGGGTCAACTACTACTCCGTCACCTTGCAAGGGAACGCCAAGATTAAGGACGCCGTACGCACCTACGTTGGCTCGGAACGCGGTCTCGACGAATACACCCGAGTCGTGAAAGCATTCAACGACGTGAAAAATGCCGACGACGAATCGCACGTGGTCGAAGTCAAGATGCCCTGGGACCTCGTCGTCAAGGACACCATCACCGCCATCCTCTACGAAAGCCTTACCGAAAAGCTCTGGGTAGGTACCCCCAAGGGCCTTTACCGCTTTGACGGCAAGAGCTGGAAATCCTTTGAAACGGAACTCGGCGAACGCCGCGTGACCGCACTTGCAAAGCAGGGCGCCTCCCTCTGGATCGGTACAGACAACGGTCTCTTCGTCTACCGCAACGGCGCCTTCGAACAGAAGGGCAAGGTCCTCCCGAGTCAAAAAATTAACGCACTCGTCTGGTCCGAAAACCGCAAGGAACTTTACGTAGCCGTCGATGGCGCAGGTGTTGCACGCCTCACCCCGAAAAAGAGCGCTAACGACAAGGACCGCTGGAGCCTGTTCAACCTTGAAGACGGCATCATGGACCTCACCCCGACTGCACTCGCCGTCGACAGTTCGGGCCATGTCTGGGCAGCGCACAAGGGCGGTCTCTCGCACTTTACACTGCGCAAGTGGGAACAAGTGCAGTTTGCGAATAACACCGTAAACGACGTTTCTGTGGACCGCAAGGGCGCCATCTGGATTGCAACCGACCTTGGCGTCTGGCGCCACTTGCCTGATTACGCCACCGCCAGCGGCCGTAAGGCAGAACTTGAACGCAGTTCCAAAGAAGACCCGGAAGCGACAAAGCGCGACGACGAATGGACGCACTACCACCAGGGCAACGGCCTTTCGACAAACAAGGTCTGGGAAGTCCTCCCCGAAGGGAACGACGTGTGGTTCAGCACGGCAAACGGCATGGAACAGTACAAGGATGCCGACTACCAGCTCACCGCCTTCTACGAAAAGCTTTTGCCAGTTTTGAACATCCCGGACCTTTACCACCTCTACGGCGGCATGACCATTCCGCTGAATGACTGGGGAACGCTCGGTGTATCCGTGAACTTCGTCTCGTTCGGCTCAACCGTCGTTTCTGGCGACCTGGATGCCGATGACCTCGTAGCTTACAACAGTTCTGAAATCGTCGGCGGCGTGAGCTACGGTACGCGCTTCCCGAACGACTGGGGCCTCGGCCTCTCCATCAAGTTCTTCTATTCCGACCTGAGCTCTGGCGCAGGCGCAGGCGAAGAAGAAGCCACTACGTTCGGTTATGCATTTGACATTGGCGTCTTGAAAAAGAACCTCTTCATCCCGAAATTGAACTTCGCATTAGTCCTTGCCAACATCGGCCCGAGCGTGTACTACGTCGATAAGACCATCGAAGACCCGATTCCCCTTACCTGGCGCCTCGGCCTCTCTTACGAGATTCTCAGCATGGCAGACTACAAGTGGACTGTCGCATTCGATTACAACCGCGAAGTCGTGATGGACGATGACAAGGGCAATCCGGAACCGTTCTACATCGCCTGTTGGAAAGACCTCTTTGCCCCCGATGATGACGATGTCAATACACTCCTCCAGGGCGTTTTCAACTTCGGTACGGAATTCATTTATTCTAATACAATCGCTCTCCGCTTAGGCTACCTCTACGACCGCGTGGGCAAACGCAACGAAGTAGACTTCGGTGTAGGCGTGATGCTTTCCGACGTGTTGCAGTTCGACTGGGCTACAATCAAGAACGTAGGCCGTGCCGATGGCGTTCGCGATGGCCAGATGAGATTCGGCTTGCTGTTTAAGTTCTAGGCTGCTAGTTATCAGTCATTAGTCACTGGTCATTAGTTAAAACTTGGCGGTTTCGCCGCAGTAGAAAGTAGACAGTAGGCAGAAAAAATCGCGACTACGTCGCCTGTTAACATTCAGCGAAAAAAGGAGATGCCCGCCAACGAGAGCGGGCATCTTTTTTATACGATAACAGAAATATTTTACGTTTATTCCACGCGTTCAAGAATAATCAGTGCGCGGTCCTGAGTGCTGTTCGGGATGGTATAGAAATGCTTCCCGACAAACTTGTAGCCGAAATCTTCTGGATAGAACGTTTTTAGTTCGTCTGCAACCGCAGGGCCCTTCATAAAGTACACGCGGCCGCCGACCTTCAAAGAATTTGCAATGCGAGGGAGCGTCTTTTCCATGAGCTCAAAAGCTCGGCTAATCACGCCATCGACAGGGATAGTCATGCTGCGGCTCGTGACCTTGTGGCCGAACACGTCAATTCCCTTGAGGCCCATCTTTTCGATGACCATGTTGAGGAAGTTGATACGATTCGGGCGCGGTTCGCACAACGTAAGTCGAATGGACGGATTCACAATCTTGAGCGGGATTCCCGGGAAACCGGCACCACTACCGACGTCAATCATGCGAGCAGGCCACTTTGGCACGTAAGCGTTGATGAGCGTGCAGTCGGCATAATGGCGCTCCACCATCGTCTCAAAAGCGTTAAGGCGGGTCAAATCCTGGTCATCATTATTCGCACGGAGCAACTGGTGGAATTCCCAAATCTGCTTCAAGGTTTCCTGCTGAAGTTCCACACCGTAGTAATGCAAAAGCTTGTCGAGCCCTGCAAGAGAGGGCGTCACACGCTTGCCGTTAAAAAGCGGAAACTCCGTACGCGGAGCCTTCATGTGGGGGATAAAATCCTTGCCAAGCGCACTCGCACCACTGCGAGGTTTGGAATTCTTTGACCAAGATGAATTTGCCATGCCCAAAAGTTAGAAAAGTTTTGCAATAAAAAAACGGGCCAAAACCTCCGTTCAAGCGTGTATATATAACGGAGGTTCCCTTTGCAAAAATTACTCATCATTCTCGCCCTTGCATTTTTTACGGTAGACACCCCAAAGGCATGTGCACAAGCCCTTGATTCGACAGCTCTACAACAAGAATCCGCACAACCGCCTTTTGACGCCGCCCAGGTATTCGAATGGTGGGACGACGGTCTCATCACCGCCGAGCAGGCCGATGAAATCTTCTCGCGACTCGAAGAAGATAACTACGACGAAGCCTGCCTACTTGCAGAGGTCTATGCACAGGAACCCTGCCAAATCAAAAAAGAAAAGAGGCCGCACAACAAACGAAAGCACAAAAAAGAGAATGTACCACGGGCAACAAAAGCGACACATGCCTCCACTATTGCATCCATCGTTCCACATGGCCGCGCATCGTGGAAGGGCCAGTACGATTCCGAGGGGCATTTGAAAAAACACCGCAAAGAATTGCAACTCCAGTTCTACTATTTCAAATTGCGTCTAGGTTCACAAGAGCTACTTTCTTACCGCCGCGACAACTTCGAATCGTATTTCGGACAAATTTCCACTTTAGAACTTCATAGCCACTTACCGCTAGACACCCTGTGGGGAGCCGCACTCCTCTTCCCCATCGGCAAGTTCCGGCTCGGCACATTCTTTGATACGGCAAAGACATTCCAAACGCGATTATCATTTCTCGCAAGCCGTTCCACTGAAATCTCGGGTTCATTCTGGAAATTTTCAAATGCCACCGCCATTGCGCTACAAGCCCACACGACACTTGGGCAAATTTCCGCCTGGTACCAGTTCGGGCAAAATCGGCCACTCGTCAAAATTCAGCTGCAAAACGATGAAAAATGGCTAACATGGAAAACAACCGCCTATATCCACGGCGACACCGTTCCACAAGGGCTCAACCTGAGCAAAGGCATTGCCGAAAACTGGCTCTGGGCATCGCAAACATTTTCCGCAAAATGGCCCGAAGCGCTAAACATGGTCCTATCCGCCAAAGCGCGACTCCTAAGCCCCGTTGGCACCGACTCCGTGAGCGCAAGGTTCAAGCTCTCCCTGGAATCCGGCCCCGCCCATTTACGACCAAGCATAAACGTGACCTGCATCGAAGCCGCCGAGAACTGCCAAAACACCGAATGGAAGGGCTCAATCCAATCCGCATGGGACACTTTCGCCTTCAATGCGAGCGCAAAGTTCCGCTATAACCGCAACCAAAGTTCCAAATTACCCAAAATTGAGCTTGCGGCAAGCTACCGCACTCACCTGGCACTCGCCAAGCTAACAGTCGCATTCCCCGAAACCACCCCCGCCAGGGGCATTTCCGTCCAAAACGAGGTTTCACTCCACACTGCACCGCTTGGTTGCGATTTCGTGTTCGCCTTTAAAAAGACCCAAACCAAGCCATTCAAGCCAAATTTCGCCCACATCCAAGCAAGCCTCAATTTTTGAAACATTTTGCCCCAATTAGGCCACTTCAAACAAACGTGGATACAATTGTAACCACTATTTTTTGGAATAATCCAATCTATCGCTCTTAAGAAATCTATTATTATTAATACCCAAACACTCTCAGACTCCTTTAGGTTACCTCCTTTGCCTGAAGGAGTCCTTTTTTTTTATCTTAGGGATATGTTTTACATCGCTGCAATTATCGGATCTATCGTCTTTTTGCCCTCCATCGCACTGAACATAGCGCTTGCGCTTGGGGCACCGCTAGGCATGTACGCCATGAACGGCCGCCACAAGGTCGTTCCCCAGGAGGTCCGCAAGGCATTCATATTGCCGATTATCATGCAATTTGTGGCACTTTTTACGATTTTAAGTGCCGGGCACGTGCTGCCGGAGACGATCCCGTTTGGGATTGTGCGCATCCTCGCATTTTTCTACGCTGTTTACCTGACTTTTTACACGGCAACGGTATTCTTTAGCTTGAGTGCCCAGGAACGCCATGTGATGGGACCGCTCGCAATCGCCTCGACCATCTGCTTCTGGATTACTGCTTTTGGCACTTTAAGCTGGGAGTAATATATGGCCGAAAAGGATCAAACGCACATTGTTCAGCGCGAAAAGGAGATACCCGACCAAATCGGGCATGACAAAGGCCATCCCAAGCACAATTACCAGGTCGATTTGGACCGCATCATACGCAGGCTTGAACGCACGGGTGAAGTGCCGACGCTCTTGTTGCATGCGTGTTGCGCGCCGTGCAGCAGCTACACCATCGAATACCTTTCCCAATACTTCAAGATTACACTTTTCTACTACAACCCGAACATCGCCCCCGCCGAAGAATACCAGCATCGCGTGAACGAAATCAAGCGCTTTGTCGCTGAATTTAAGACAAAGTACCCAGTTACGCTTGTCGAAGGCGAATACGACCCGAAAAAGTTTTACGATGTTGCCCGCGGGCTCGAAAAAGAACCCGAAGGAGGCAAGCGCTGCCGCAAATGCTTTGAGCTCCGCCTTGCTGAATCCGCAAGACTCGCCAAGGAACTGAATTGCGACTACTTCACGACGACGCTCACCATAAGCCCGATGAAGGACGCCCAAGTGCTCAACGAGGTCGTACAGGAACAGTGCGACATTTACGGCATCAAGCGGCTCCCAAGCGATTTCAAGAAGAAGGGCGGTTACAAGCGTTCCATCCAGCTCTCGCACGAATACAACCTCTACCGCCAGAATTTTTGCGGGTGCGTCTACTCCATGCGCGAAGCGGAAGAACGCGAATTGAATAAAACGCGTGACATTTAGAGCGTTATTATATATACTTTTATAGAATGCACAGGATATGGATATACGCAATGGCCGTCTTGGGGGGAATCGTCACAAGCGCATGCAGTGACGACGTTACCGATGCGCACGAAACAGGCAATATCCGCGACGACCAACCTTCTGGCTCCATCGAAATCATTGAGATTATCGATAAATCACCTAGCAAAAGTTCTTCTAGCATATACCGTTCCAAAAAAAAGGATCTTTACTTTTCAAATAAAATTGAAATCAAAAGTTCATCAAGCAAACAGTCATCTTCAAGCAAGGCCAAAGACTGCTCGAGCAGTTCCAAGCCAATACCTAAATCTTCCAGTTCTAGCGCCCAGTCTTCTAGCTCAAAACCCGCCAGTTCCAGCAGTGAAGAAAGTTCTAGTTCTGAGGCGCCAAAGTCCAGTGCCGAGCTCCGCTTTTACAATTGCGACCAATACGACTGCGTCACCATGGAATACCTGAATACAGACATTTCTTACGGCGAAATGCTAGACAAGCGCGACAACCAGGTTTACCGCACCCTCGTCATCAGTAACCATGTGTGGACCGCACAAAACATGAACTATAAAATCGAGACCGAAAAGGGCAGCGAAGAATCCAGTTGGTGCTACGCCAACAACCCCGAACACTGTCAAGAACTTGGCCGCCTTTACACTTGGGAAGCCGCTCAAAAAGTTTGTCCTGAAGGCTGGCATTTGCCCACCGCCGATGAATGGGCGGAACTTTTAAATGACCACTCTTGCAACGTTGAACTTTATCAAGACTCTGTTCTCATTTTCAATTGCTCCGGAGGCGAATTAAAAGCAGCCGAAACATGGGGCAAGGTCAACAAGGATCCCAACGGATTTTCCGTCGTTGCAGCAGGAATTCACTACACAGACGGATTCCATTCGTACAACGAATACGCTTTATTTTGGACATCAACAGAATTTGAAGATCCTTCCTTCTATGCGGCTAGTTTCAACGAATCCGACGGCGCAACCCTTTGGCCCCAAAACAAAAACAAATACGGGCTTTCTGTCCGTTGCGTCAAAGGAAACGCTGAGTAAGACGAAAATAAATTCCGCCTGCATTCGCGTTTTCTATCTTTGACTTAAAACCCTCAACTCCAAAGTTCCATTATGTACGATCCTCGATTTTTACCCATTTGCAAAGAAGACCTGGACGAACTCGGTTGGGATTACGTTGACGTGATTATCATCAGCGCCGACGCCTACGTGGACCACCCTTGCTTTGGGCATGCGGTTGTCGGACGACTTTTGGAACACGAGGGTTTGCGCGTGGCGATTTTGCCGCAGCCGAACTGGCGCGACGACTTGCGCGATTTCAAGAAGCTTGGGAAGCCGAGACTTTTCTTTGCCATTTCGAGCGGCATGGACTCCATGGTGAACCACTACACCGCAGCAAAGCGCCTCCGCAGTGACGACGCCTTCACGCCGGGGAACAAGGCCGGATTCCGCCCGGATTACGCGACATACACATACGCAAAAATTTTGAAGATGCTCTACCCCGATGTGCCGCTGCTCATTGGAGGTCTCGAATCGAGCCTTCGCCGCGTGACGCATTACGACTACTGGAGCAACAGACTCAAGCCGAGTATTTTGTTCGATACGCAGGCCGATATTCTCGTTTACGGCATGGGCGAAAAGCCGCTGAAAGAAATCGTTCGTTTGCTCAAAAAAGGCGTTCCGTTCTCGAGCCTGAATTCTGTTCCGCAAACTGCCTACTTGGCGCCTAAAGGGAACGTTCCGAAGAACAGCAATTGGGAAGACTTGCGTTTGTACAGCTACGAGGAATGCCTAGAAAGCAAGCGGAATCAAATCGAGAACTGCCGCCAAGTGGATATCGAATGTAACAAGTGGTTCCAGCGCCGCATTCTGCAAGATGTCGCCGAACAGACCGTGGTGATTAACCCCGCGTACCCGCCGATGGAATACGGCGAACTCGACGAAAGCTTTGAATACCCCTACGCCCGCGAACCGCACCCGCGCTACAAAAAGCGCGGCAACATTCCGGCGTTCGACATGATCAAGTTCAGCATCAACACGCACCGCGGCTGTTTTGGCGGTTGCAGTTTCTGCGCCATCAACGCACACCAGGGCAAATTCATCGCAAGCCGTAGCCGCGAAAGCATTCTGCGCGAAGTCGAAATCGTGACGCAGATGGAAGGATTTGCCGGAACAATCACAGACCTCGGCGGCCCTAGCGCAAATATGTACAACATGCGTGGACGCGACCCGAGCCGTTGCCAAAAGTGCGCTCGTGCAAGTTGCCTTACACCCAAGATTTGCGACAACATGGACACGCACCACGCCGAAATCTTGAGCCTTTATCGCGAAGTGCGCAACCATCCGAAAGTGAAGCATCTGTTCATCGGAAGCGGCGTTCGTTACGACATGCTCTTGCAGGAGACGGATGACGAAGAACTCCGCAAGGACCACGAAGAATACGCCCGCGAACTCATCGACTACCACGTGAGCGGCCGCTTGAAGGTTGCGCCGGAGCACACAAGCGACGCCGTGCTGAAACTGATGCGCAAGCCGAGCTTTACGCTGTTTCACAAGTTCAAGGAATTCTTTGACGACGAATGCAAACGCATCGGTAAAAAGCAGCAACTGATTCCGTACTTTATCAGTAGCCATCCGGGATGCACCGAAGCCGACATGGCTGAACTTGCGCTCGAAACAAAGCAATTGGGTTTCCAGTTGGAACAAGTTCAAGACTTTACACCAACGCCGATGACGATTGCGACCGAGATGTTCTACGCTGAAATGACGCCGGACGGAAAGCCGCTCTTTGTCGCGAAAACGCCCGAAGAAAAGGCGAACCAGAAGCAATTCTTCTTCTGGTACATCCCCGCAAACCGCCCGCATCTGCGCGAAGTCTTGGAACGGCTCAAGATGGGTAAGGTCAGCCGCTTGTTGCTGAGCCGCACGGCAATGGCCGAAGGCAAGGAATACTTCCCCAGCAAGGAACGCGAAGAAAACGAAGACTTCCGCAACCGCGAAATGCAAAAGCGCGACGAACGCACGAATGCATTACGCCCGAAAAAAGAGAAGGTCAAGAATCGTTGGCGAGATGAAGGGTACGAGCCGCGCGGGGACCGCTGGGAGGATAATCGCGAAATGCGCCTAGGAATGCGCGGGGACCGCTACGAAGGCCGCGAACGCTTTGGCGAGAATCGCCGAGAACAACGTTTTGAAACGCGATATGAACCGCGCGAGAATCGCCGCGACTTTGACCGCCGAAGCAATGTATTCGAAGACCGCCGAGATTTCGATCGCAATGGGGATCGCCGCGGGAACCAGCAGAATGCGCCGTTCCGCGAACACCGCAATGTCGAAGACAAGAACCGCTTCAACAGCGGCGAAATAAACCTCGCCAGCCGCCGTTCACACGGTAAAGGCTTCAAGAAGCCTTCGTTTAAGAAGTAAGTAAACAGTGGTTAGTGGCTAGTATTTTTTTCATTCGTCATCCTCGCGAAGGCGAGGATCTTTAGCATCAGCAATTTATGGAACGCCATTGACAAAAAAAACGCTTAGTTTACAAATTATAACTCTTTATATATATTTGTAAACAACGGAGGAAAGTATGGCGGAACTTTCTATTTTTTCATCAAGGCTTAAAAATGCCCGCATCATGATGGGGCTTTCTATGGACGAACTCTGCGCGTCTATGGGAAACAAAGTCTCAAAGATGGCCATTTCCAAATACGAAAAAGGTTTGATGGCTCCAAGCAGCGATATCGTCATCGCATTGTCAAAAGCACTTCACCAGCCTATTGATTATTTCTTTAGGCCCTTTGCCGTACAAGTCGAATCTGTTCGATTCCGTAAAAAAAGTTCTCTCCCGCAAAAAAAAGAGAACGGCATCCGCGAAGCCATTGCGGACCTTATGGAACGTTATATCAACATCGAAGAAATCTGTGGCGATGAAACGATACAATCGCCCCTTCCCCGCATAAGCGCATCTTCGTCCAAAGAAGTCAAGGCAGCAGCAGCTAAAATCCGCAAAGAATGGAACCTTGGTCTAGACGGCATCGTGAATGTTATTGACTTGCTCGAACGAAACGGAGTAAAAGTTATCGAAATTGATGCACCAGATTCATTCGATGGCATGAGTTCTCTAGTCAATGAAAAATTCCATGTAGTCATTCTAAACAAAACTTTTTCCGTCGAAAGAAAACGCTTTACGGCACTACATGAACTTGGACATTTGGTTCTGCAATTCCCTAAAAACATCAACAATAAGCAAGAAGAAACTTTCTGTCACCTGTTTGCTAGCGAAATGTTGCTTCCCGAATCAGAACTCAAACGAATTCTCGGGAGCACTCGAAAAGACATTTCATATCAGGAGCTGAAAGCGATTCAACTTTCTTACGGAATTTCTTGTGACGCCATCATGTACAAAGCAAAAGATTGCGGCATCATTTCGGAACAACGATTCCGCACCTTCTGCATCCAGAAAAACCGAGCAAAAGGATTCAAGGCACTTATAGAAAGAACCTTATTCCACCAAGAAACGTCAACCCGTTTCGTTAGCCTAGTTTACAAGGCTCTGAGCAAAGAACTTATTACTACATCCAAGGCTGCAAACCTTTTGCATCAAGACATTGAACAAGTTCGAAGAGATCTAGCCTTGGTATGATAAAAGAACGCATTGTCATAAGCGACGCAAACATCATCTTTGACTTACTTTCAGTAAGCCTACTGGAAGCGTTTTTTGCCTTGCCCTGCGAAATATGCACAACAGATTTAGTTATCAGCGAAATCACTCGACCAGAACAGCTGAAGATAGTCCAAAAATTTATCAATTCAAAGAAATTAGGTGTAGTATCTTTTAACGCCGCTGATTTTAGCCAAGTGATTTCGTTACACACGAGCTGTACAAATAACGCTTCAATCGCAGATTGTTCTGTATGGTATTACGCCAAAAAAATTGATGGCCGTCTTTTAACCGGAGACGGTAAGTTACGCTCAGCAGCACAAAAAGACGGTGTTAAAGTTTCAGGGGTTCTTTACCTATTCGACAATTTGATTGAATACAACATTTTATCCCCAAAAGAAGCTGCAGAAAATTTAGAAGCTCTCATGAATCTAAATATGCGCTTACCTAAAGGTGAGTGCGAATCAAGAATTCAATTTTGGCGAAATAAATAATCCGCGACTCTCGCCTTTTGCGTTTGTCGCCCTTACGGCTCATTTACGAGCGTGCAAGCACACTCCACCATTGCAAAATCACTTCGTGATTTTGCCAAACGCGCGGCTCGGTTATAGCCAAGCGAGCTTGGCTGCAACACTCGCCTTATGCGTTTGTCTCCTTTCCGGCTCATTTAGGAGCGTGCAAGCACGCTCCACCATTCGCCTTTGGTGCGTTCGACAGAGACTTTGAAACCAGCTTCATCGAACCATTTGAGGATGTAATCCTTTTCTGTGACAAGCTGTCCGCTGATGATGAGTTCGCCGCCTTCGGCGAGCAAGTCTTCGATGTCATCGCGGAGCGGCCAAAGTTCACTGCGGATCATGTTGCAGAGAATCACGTCGAACTTCGTTCCGTCCTTGAACGCATCCAGGAATCCGAGCACGCAGTCGCTTTCACCAAAACCATTGCGTTCAAAGTTTTCCGCAATGCAGGGAATCGTAAGCGGGTCGATTTCCGTTCCCACAGCAAGGCTTGCGCCCTTGCGACGTGCAAACATCGCGAGGATGCCCGTTCCCGTACCGATGTCGAGAACCGTCTTGCCCTTGAAATCGATATTTTCCATGAGCGCAGCACAGCTACTCGTTGTCTCGTGCTCGCCCGTACCAAATGCAGTCTTTGCCTCAAGTTCCAAGACAACCGCTTCAGGATCTTCCGGCGTAAATTCCACCCAAGGTGGACGAACCCAAAGGTGCTCGCTCACAGCCACCGGCTGCGCACGGTCGCGCCACCACTTGTCCCAATCCTTTGCAGGCTCTTCCGTTACAACAAAGTTGTACTGCGGAAATTCCGCCACGATGCGGTCACGTTCCGCCTTGTCGCCCGTGTAAAAACAGAACTCCGTGCGGCCAGCGGTCACCGGGTCGAGTTCTTCGAGCGTCGCAACACCCGCCTCGAAAAGCAGGTAGCTTGCAATTTCATATTCTTCATCGGGGCAATTGCCCTCAGCCTTGTACCAAGTTTCAATTTTCTGCATAGTTTAAATTTATCAAATTCAACGGAGCATTGAAACGCGCGCGCCAAATAACGCCGGAAAAAGAAATATATTTGAGAAAAGACCATGCTTTACATCCACCAATTCCCAGACTGGACGCGATTCCGCTTCGATTCTCCCAAGGTGCTCCAAGCGCTTGGGCAGACACGCCTTGAAGAAGGCAAGCTCATCGGAATCATGCAAATCTGTGGACTCAAGGACATCGAAGCAAAACTCCTCGCCGAAGACATCGTCGCCAATTACGCCATCGACGGCTACACGCTGGATTCCGCGCACACACTTGCCGAAGTAGAACTCAAAAGCAAAGGCTCGCAAAACTTTATCAAAAACTACCTCGGCGCCATCCAAAACGCCTCGCAGCCCCTCACCGCAGAACGCCTTTTCAGCTGGCATTCTGCGATGGGTCAGAACAAAGTCCTAAAGTTCCGCGAAATTCCGAGCGAAGTGCAAACGACCATCGACGAAAAGCAACTCCATTTTGTAGGCCCGAACCCGGAACGCCTCCAAAGCGAAATGAAAAACTTTTTATCGTGGTTCGAGAGCGCAAATATAGACGGGGTGATTAAAGCCGCAATTGCACATTTCTGGTTCATCACGATTCGCCCCTTCGCCGACGCAAATGGCAGACTCGCCCGCGCCATCACAGCCATGCAACTCGCCCGCGCCGAAAACACAACGCATTGCCAATACGCACTGAACAAACAAATTAACGTCCACAAAAGCGACTACTTCAAGATTCTCGCACGCACACAAGCCGCAAGCGGTGACCTCACCGAATGGATTTTATGGTTCCTGCAAATGATGCGAGACGCCATCAAAGATAGCGAACAACTTTTCGCCTCCGAAATCAGCCGCATCCAGTTCCGCAACGCCCACGCAAGCACCACCTTCAGCGAACGCGAACAACAACTCATCGACGAAATCATGGCAGGCCGCCTCGCGCAACCCTTCACCGCCAAAGAAGCTGCCGCCCTTTTCAACGCAAGCCACGACACCGCCCTCCGCGAAATCCAAAGCCTCATGGACAAAGGAATCCTCGAGACAAATAAAAAAGGCGGCCGCAGCATGCGATACAGACTGAAGATTGCTAGCGTATCCGAGAATTGATAGACGAATTTTATCCTATCACCCAACCGCTGTTGTCCTTCAAAATGTTTAAAAATAGATTAAAACAAGAACGCACATTTGTGTAATCTAACCCTCCCGTTTTTTCAGCTTCAATTTGTTTATAACCTTAGATACCTCCAACACCACATCCGTGTACTTGGACTTTGCCGTATCAAAGCATAAGTCTTTATCTACATCAATGAATCTTATACAATTTCCTCCGGGGTATCGCAAAGAATATGACACACCCTTATATGTACTGCATATCTCTTTAAAGAATTCTACAATCTTGCGAGAGTCATCTTTTTCTTTTTGCAATGGCGTTAATATTCGCTCTATTTTATCGTACAATTTTTGTTCTTCTTCAGTAAAGCCGCTTTCACCATCAGCGTATTATCCCCAGTAATACATCATTTCAACTTCTTTTTCTGTAAATGTATAGTTCATTTTTCCTCATTCTTATGATTAAGGTTACAGTTTGTGGTAGCTTTCAAGTCCTATTCTAAAGCTAAATCCACAGTTGTACCGCGTCAAGAGCTTGAACTTTTACTCATTTTAGAGTGATTTATTCAACTATTTCCCAGTATCCGTTTTTATTGCTGCCGACACGTTTCAGAACACCCTCTTTCTGTAGTTTTGACATACTTTTAGCAACAGACACACGGTGAAGATTTAGCTGTTCGGCAATTTCAGCTTGATTAGTTCTCGGATCACTCAAGATTATCTCAAGAATTTTCTTTTGACTATCAGTCAGTTTTATTGTAGCATTTATTGTAGCGCTTATTGTAGCGTTTATTGTAGCCTTTGCAGTCGGAATTACAGTCGGCTGTCCTTCATTCAATTCAAACGGAGTCACGTTAATCCTGTTGAAAGGGATCGTCACCACAATGAAATTTTTCTCAATCTTTATGGAATCGCGACCATACGCCTCGACAATCTTCGGCACACCACGTCCCGACCGTTCGCTTAACCGCAGTTGCAAGAAAATTGAAGCTAGGATTTCATTGACAGGGATGCTCACGCCCTTGTAAAAGCCCTCCAAATCCTGCTCAAGACCAAGACCGCCATGAGAAAGAATCTCTATACGGTCCGTAAAGACGCTGATCATGGGCGCATTCATTCCCAGCCACTTGTTATGAATAAACGCGTTCAATATTGCTTCGTGAAAAGCCTCGTAATCAAAAAGAGGAACATCCTTCCGCTCGGAAATACGTCCCCGTTCATCCGCCTGGATGATGTTGATGGCATCGCCGTATTCCAAAATTTTATCCATCGCATACAAAATACAGGAATTTCCGTATTCCTTGACTGAGAAAAGCGTATCAGCCTTGCTCTTGCCACTAAAAACGGAAACACGAATCGGAATGTCATTCGCATCCGAAAGCAGCAACGCCATAATGTTATAGCGTCCATCAGCAGTCAAGAGCCTGAGCGACTTCTTGAAAGTTTCCTTTCGAAGTGCAACGCCCTTCGCCCCATAATACATAAACAGTTTTTCAAAAGTCAGTTCCTGCGCATAATCAGGAGCCGCCATACTGACAATCGTCGGAATGCCATTAGACAAAATGTTCAAAAGACGAATTTCCCATTCAGGGAACTTCGAAAGTTTTTCTTTGCTTGAACCTATTCGGATAAAAGCTTGTGACAGGAACTTCGTTGGGACGGATTTCGCTGCAGGGACAGACAACAAAACAAGACGTTTGCCGTCAATCTGAACATCTTCAACATCAAAAGCAACGCTCGGCTTTAAATTCCTCGCGAGATAATGCTTGTAAGGCTCATGATTAACGTCCTTGTCAAAATTTACAGTCGTGCCGATGATTTCATGATTTGAATTGCGAATTCCCCACACGATATAACCAAATTCTCGGCCACACAATGCCGCTCCATTCGAAATCGCCGAAATATACTCGCCAACCTCGTCTTTTGAAAACCAACTTTCCTTAAAGTCCAACCACTCGTATTCATGCGGAAGGGCTATCAAGCTCTTTATAAGGTTCTCTGATTTTGACATAGGGCCTCCTGCGTTTTTCATTTCTTCGCAACGGCTTTCTTGCGCTCCTGTTTCAACTTTTGGGCACTGATTTTGGGCGTGGGGAGGTTTTCTGGCATTGTTCCGCCAAGTTCCGCAATCGTTTGGCGAACCTTCTTGCCTACGGCATAATGGGTTTCGTTTGCCCGTTCCTTCCCCTTGATGTTTTCACGACGGAGTTTGTCATCTGTCTGGGTGATGCGGAACAGGTTCGCAGCAAGTTCGGTGGCCCCCATGTGGTCCAAGATCTGTTCGTTTTTCTTGAGCCCCTTGCGCTTGTGAATATCCTTCATTCCCAACCCGTTGTAAAGTCCCTGGTAGCCACGATTTTGGAACACGGCGTAATCCACAGGCGTTTCAACACCGGCCGCCTTTGCAGAACTGGCAAGGAATTTGTTGCGAATGGTCACTTCGTCACGAATCGCCAGGCGTTTTTCGTCTTCCGAAAGCTGTGCCGCAGAGTCCGAAATTTCCTTCTGCCGGGTTTTAACAGCAAAATATGTTTGACCCAGGGCAATCACTTCTTTGCGGGGGTCTCCGTTCATCACAATCAGGTAACAAGCGTAACGCGAAAGCTTGATATCGGTGATTTCACGCTGGGCACCTTTAGCGAGGATTATCATTTTGCCGACGTCGGCAAAATGATCCTCAACATCCAACCCGCTGGCCTCACAGGCGGTTTTTGCACGGACAATCGATTCTTGAAAACGGCGCCACTGGGCATATTCAAGAGCCGTTTGCAGCTCCCTTGCATACCAGAATTCAGTTCCATTTTCGTCGGTGTGCTTGATATTCTCGAAAGTCTGCTGAGAATAAGTGACAATTTCTTTTTTAGCCATAGGGCCTCCTGTGTTTATTGTTTTTACTAGGAACGCCCTTGCAATACGGCAAAGCCAAATAAAGCAAAAGCGCATCATTCCTTTCTACGGAATGACGCGCATGAGTGTAATGTACCTAATATCGCAAAAGTTGGCAAGAGGGGCAAGAAAATTTTACATCTGGTTTTACTTTTGATTTGCACTTTATCACGGAAGCGTATAATAATCAAGTATCAGGTCAACCGCACTTGCGTCCTTGAGGATTCGGTTTTCTATCTCGGGCATTGGCTCGGGTTCGTTTCTTTTTTCAAAGTCCATGAGATCCAAATACGTCGAAATCCTTAGACGGTTCTGAGAAGATAAGCCCATAGCCGTGGCATAGACCTTTGCGTTTCGAATAATCTCTGCACCACGAGGAATTCCTATAGATTCAAGGTTATCCGGAATATAAGAGAATCCCATAAAATAGACTCGCTGTGCACTTTTCAGGAATTCTTGATACTTTGCCTTTTCAGTTTCATCGCGATTCTGGCGCTTTTCCCAGACAGTTTCCATCCTCTTGGCAATTTCTTGATATTTGCCATTTTCTACAGCACCAAAGGGAATTTCCTCAAGAGAGCCGATAAAGCCATTGACATGAAATATTTGCATTTCTTTTATAAAGGCATGAGCGGCAGCATCTGCATATTGCTTGTCCGATGTCAGATACAAGAAGATGCAATATTCCAGGACGCGGTCATAATTAAAGGTAAGGAACACCGTTTGTTTCAGGATTTCTTTCCAATTATCTTGCTGGTCTATCCGAGAAAGCAGATGTTGAATCCAGTCAATGTTGCCAAGCCGTGACGCTTGTTCCGCCTTCAAGATCTCGTAAGCTATCAGACGTTTTCCGAAATCAGCTTGTTCGTTTTGCTTTTGACCTAAGCGATTCTTCAAAAATTCATCTGTCGAAACCATCATTGAATGGCGAATACTTTGGGCAAAAGGAAGAACAATCCCATCCATCAATTGATTGTAGAAGTTTTCATGTTCAGTGTACGGTAAGACCCACGCATAATCTTTTCCGTATTGTCTTTTATTATCTGTACTTGAATAACCAAAATGCTCTTGATATAAATCAACTAGGAAAATATCAATTGAGTCGTTAGGGTCTCTAGGAAATTTTCTGCCGTAGTCGAAATTCTTCAACTTCTGCATCAGCATTGCACCCGTAGGGAATCCATACGGGACACTGCAACCGGCACCTATGACAAAAACATCAGACATCATTTTTTCAACGAGTACGTCCTATTCTTGTTTGCCCCGTTGGAGACAATTTTGCCTTCTTCAACAAGTTCTGTTATGTAGTCCTTAGTTCGAGAAATCTTCAAGCCTATAACATCAGCAATTTCTCGTGAGCGGGCTTCTTCGTGTTCAGCAAGGTATTCGACAATCTTTTCCTTGAAATTTATCGCCGATTTATCGCCGA